>NZ_CAURKP010000092.1:0-22385 GCF_963525155.1 uncultured Rhodococcus sp. | reverse complement strand
CGTTCCGGGCCGGTGACCAACGCGCTGGCGTCGAGGTCGAAGTCGGCACCACTGGTGCTGCGTGCATCCCAGCCGAGACCGACTGCGACCTTGGTCAGATTGGGTGCGGCCTTCGACAGAGATACGTTGCCGCCCTTGGCAAGTGTGACGCCCATTCAGGTTCCTCTCGTTCGAACGAAGTGGATTTCTTCGTTCGGGAGTTCTGTGTTGTCCGTTCGCGACTCACATTACCGTGAGCGGGTAGGTGCGGTTCGACCGAATAGGCACCTCACTCGAACAGCGCGCGAAGATCCTCGGCGTCGAGTCCGGTGCCCAGTGTGCCTTCGGCGTCCATGACATTCGAGAACAATGCCGACTTCTTGGCTTTGAGCGCCATGACCTTCTCTTCGATGGTGTCTTTGGCAATGAGGCGGTAGACCATGACGTTTCGTGTCTGCCCGATGCGGTGAGTACGGTCGACCGCTTGTGCCTCGGCGGCCGGGTTCCACCAGGGGTCGAGAATGAAGCAGTAGTCGGCCTCGGTGAGATTGAGGCCGAAGCCACCAGCCTTGAGGCTGATCAGGAAGACGGGGACTGCACCAGACTTGAACTCCTCCAACACTTCACCGCGATTGCGCGTCGAACCGTCGAGATAGCTGTACGGAATTCTTTCCTCGTCGAGTCGGTTGCGGACAGAACCGAGGAACCCGGTGAATTGGCTGAAGATCAACGCACGGTGTCCGCCGGCAATGACGTCGTCCAATTGCTCGACGAGAGCGTCGACCTTGGCCGATGGGACGGGTCCGCTTTCCTCGTCGACCAGCGAGACGTCGAGACTGAGTTGGCGTAGCAGCGTCAGCGATTGCAGGATCGTGAACCGATTCTTGTCGACGTCGTCGAGCAGTCCGAGAATCTTCTGCCGTTCGCGTTGCAGGTGGGTGTCGTAGATCGCGCGATGGCTCGGATGCAACTCGATCTCGAGTACCTGCTCCTGCTTGGGCGGCAAGTCCGCAGCCACCTGTTCCTTGGTGCGCCGCACCATCAGCGGTTTGACGCGTCGTCGCAGTTGCGCCAATCGTTCTGCATCACCGTCTTTTTCGATGGGAGTGCGGTAGAAATCGGTGAAGGTGGTGGGGCTGGGAAACAGTCCTGGTGCAGTGATCGCGAGCAGCGACCACAACTCCAGAAGATTGTTCTCCATGGGTGTTCCGGTGATCGCGAGTTTGAACGGTGCGTTCACCGCCCTCGCACACTGGTGGACCTTGGACTTGTGGTTCTTGGCGAATTGGGCTTCGTCGAGTACCAGTCCGGACCAGCGGCCCGCGGAATATGCATCGGTGTCGAGGCGGAAGAGGGCGTACGACGTCACGACGATGTCCGCCCCGTCGACGAGTGCGGCCAGATCGGTTTTTCTGCGGCGCAGCGTGTCCGTGATGACAGCGGTGTGGAGGGTCGGTGCGAACTTCGCCACTTCGGACTTCCAGTTGGAGACCACGCTGGTGGGTGCGACGATCAGAAAGGGAGGCGCGGCTGGATTCGACTGCCTTGCAGCGCAGATCATTGCGAGGGTCTGCAGTGTCTTGCCCAGGCCCATGTCGTCGGCGAGTATGCCGCCCAGGCTGTGCTGGCGCAGGAAATTGAGCCAACGGAATCCGTCGACCTGATAGGGACGTAGCGTTGCCGTCAACGTGTCCGGGACTTCGACGGGATCGATGCCCGAACTGCCGAGCAATCCTGCGATCTGCTTCTTCCAAGCTGCTGCTTGATGTTCGACCCTTCCGAGCGCCGTCAATTCTTCCCACAGTCCGGCCTGAAATTTGCTGATCCCGAGTTTGCCGGTAGGCCGATCGAGTAGCGACCGCGCTTCGGTGATGAGACGGTGCAGGCCGAGTAGTTCAGGTGCGTCGAGCCGAAAGAAGGCGCCGTCCGGTAGCAGTATGTGAGTCTCGCCCTTGCTCAGAGCAGAGAACAGTGTTGTGAACGGAACGCTTTGTCCCGCAACATCGACGGTGACATCGAGGTCGAACCAGTCGGATCCGCTGTCCCCGTCGGGGGCTGATGTGCTGAGGCCGATCACGACAGCGTCGTCTGCAGGCCGGTAGTCGGCGGGGGTTCCTGCAACCGTGAGGTCGATGGCGTCGTGCGCTTCGAGTTGGGGCAGGAGGTCGAGTGTGAACTGCATGGAATCGAGGCCGGTCAAAGTTCCCGCGAGAGTGGCCTTCGCCGCGGCCGCGCCGAGGCTGTTGGTGATGGCATCTTCGGCAGCGTGATTGCGGACCTCGGATTCGTCGGTGGTTGCATCGGCGGTAGAAATGATCAGTTCGTCGGCATCGACGGTGTACTTCCATGCCGACTCGATGTCGATGCGGTGGTCGCCTTCGTAAGTGGCCATCAGTTGTAGCCGAGGACCGGACACAGTCGGTGGGTTGTAAGCACCGTCGGAAGATAGGACGGGAGCGAGGCTTCCGAGTTTGAACACGAACCGCGAAGTGAACGCATCTCGATGCTCGGCGGGTATGTCGACTGACTTTCCGGAGTCGATCAACTGCCTCAATTGGTGGGTGACCGGCGTGTGCAGCGGTGCGAGCGTGATCGCGTTGGCGGCGTCGAGCGCGAAGACACCATGTGCCGGCGTACCGACCAGTCCCCAGTCGGAATGGGTGATGATGTGCCCATCGGTCTGAATTCGGGGAGTGAGACGGAGGTTGTCGTCTTCTGCTCCGTGGACGTCGAGGCAGATGTTGGCGTCGTCGAGTAGGGAGATGTTGCCGAGGCCGGCCTTCGAGTGAACGAGTGAAACGCCGACGCTGATCGCCTCATCAAGAAGCGACCAGAGTTGCGTGCTCGGAAACCCGGCAAGATCGATTTCCGCTGCATTCTGATTTCGGTAATGGTTGCCGGCGCTGTGGAGGAGATGAATGTCGCGTAGAACCCGGATGTGGTCGGCAGGGAACTGAAAAGTGCTTCCGAGTTTGTTCCAGGCGAGTCCGCCGGAGATCCACCCTCTCGCTCCTGGTTGTACTGGTTTGACGAGGAGCCGTGTCGATGCGCCTTTGGTTCGCGCGATGAATTGAATGCCGAGTCCGGGAGTTGTGCGGCCGTCGGGGTCTGGTCGGAGCAACTCCTCGAGCGCGCGGTCCCATCCGAGTTGTCGTGGCGTCGTGTTCGCCTCGGCCACCGCTGCGAGTACCAACGCGGCCACGTGTTTGCAGTTCATCCGCACGGGACACGTGCAGATGCCACGCGTGAATGTGGCAGCACCGGCCGCGCTGTGACTTATCGAGATTGTGCAGGCGTACGGCTCCCGCGCGGTCCCCGCCACGGCGCCGGTCAAGGTGTCAGGGGTGTCGTTCCATGCGATGGATTCGACTGCATTCTGCCGCAGGTAGGTAAGTCCGCGTTCGTAGGTGGTTATGCCCACGACAGCGCGAATTCGGTCGAGGTCGAGGGCCCTGACTGAATCCGGTTGCACGGGGCCAGCCTAGTGGCGGCGTCCGACAGATCTTGTCGTGGTCGTTTGTCCAAGAAAGTCCGAACTGCACGGTATGTTCACGGAAACATCTTTGACTGGTTTGGGAGTTTCATGAGGACTGAGCGGCGTGCGTGGATTCGATCTGCGCGCACAGGTGCGGTGTGTTTGGCCGTCTGTGCACTTTCTTTGCAATTGGGCGGACTGTCGACGGCAGCGCCGAGTTCCGGAAGCTCGGGAAGCTCGGGAAGTCTGGGCAGCGTCGAGGGAAGCGTGAGCTCGGGGTCGACGATCCCGGGACCACTTCAGGAGGATCCGGGCCCCAAACCGGACCTGCGCGACGACATCGTCGTCCCGGCCATCGTCGGCGAGAAGGTGACCGCACCACAGGCGATCAGGCTGACGGTGGCGTCGCCTGCACTTCGACGCGAGGTCGGCGTCGAGATTTTGCTACCCGCTGACAATTCGGTTCCGCGCCCAGCGCTGTACATGCTCGAGGGTGTCGACGCCGGAGAGAAAAGCAGCGGATGGATGACGATCGGCGGCGCCCCGGCGTTCTTCGCCGACAAGAACGTCAACGTCGTGATGCTCAATGGCGGAATCGCGAGCCTGTACTCGGACTGGGAGAATCCGGATCCGCGGCTGGGACTGCACAAGTGGGAAACCTTCATCACCGAGGAGTTGCCACCGCTGATCGACGCGCGACTCGAGACCAACGGAATCAACGCGATTGCCGGCAATTCCATGGGCGCGATGGGTGCAATGATGCTCGCCCAACGCTTTCCGGACATGTACCGCGGCGTTGCCGTATTCAGCGGCTGCTATTCCACGATGGATCCGCTCGGCCGAACTGCCGTCCAGGCCACGATATCTTCTCGAAGCGGAGATCCGGCCAACATCTGGGGTGTGCCAGGGGGACCGGAGTGGGAGGCACACGATTCGTTGATCAACGCAGAGAAGTTGCGTGGCAAGGAAATCTACGTGTCGACGGCCAATGGTCGTCCCGGATCCGACGAGACTCTGCAGACTCCGGAACTACTCGAGCGTCTGGTGATCGGCGGCGGCATCGAGGTTGCCGCCCACGCCTGCACCAAGATGTTCGACGCTCGGTTGCAGGAGCTGAAGATTCCGGCGCAGGTGGATTACGAGCCGAACGGCACACATGCGTGGGCATATTGGCGTGAACGACTACCCAAGGCGTGGCCGACTTTGTCCCGGGCGTTGGGCGTCTGACGGTTCGGCAACAGTTTGTGCAGTTCCGGGTGAAAAGCAGCGTCCCCGCACCCTATTGCTCAGGTGCGGGGACGCTGCTGTTGTCAGCGAGGGTTACGCGTCGACAAGTTCCTCGGCGAAGGGATCACCGTTGCGGGGAGCGTCGAAGCGCTCCTTGTCGAGGATGCCCTCACGCTTTGCGACGATGACCGGAACCAGAGCCTGGCCGGTGACGTTGACTGCGGTACGGCCCATGTCGACGATCGGTTCGACTGCGAGGAGCAGTCCGACACCGGCCAGGGGAAGACCCAGGGTGGAGAGTGTGAGTGTGAGCATGACTGTCGCACCCGTAGTTCCGGCCGTTGCTGCCGAGCCGATGACCGAAACGACGACGATCAGCAGGTAATCGGTGAAGGTCAGCGGAACGTCGTAGAAGCCGGCGACGAAGATTGCCGCGATCGCGGGATAGATTGCAGCGCAACCGTCCATCTTCGTGGTGGCACCGAGCGGAACGGCGAACGAGGCGTACTCACGCGGAACACCGAGGTTGCGTTCGGTGACGCGTTCGGTCAGCGGCAGAGTGCCGATCGACGAGCGCGAGACGAAGCCGAGTTGAGTGGCAGGCCAGACACCGGAGAAGAAGCTTCGGACCGAGAGGCCGTGCGCGGCAATCAGGATGGGGTAGACCACGAAGAAGACGATGGCCAGACCGATGTAGATGGCGGCGGTGAATACGCCCAGCGAGCCGATTGCATCCCAGCCGTAGGTGGCGACAGCGTTGGCGATCAGTGCGGCCGTACCGATCGGGGCAAGGCGAATGATCCACCACAGGACCTTCTGGACGATCGCGAGCAGTGACGCGTTGAACTCGAGGAACGGAGCAGCCTTGGGGCCGATCTTCAGCGCCGCGATACCGATTGCGCCGGCGATGACGAGCAGCTGCAGGACGTTGAAGCTCAGGGATGTGGTTGCTACTCCCTCTGCGACGGAAGTCTTTGCGCCCAGCCCCAGGAAGTTGTTCGGAACCAGTCCGGTGATGAACGCCCACCACGAGCCGGAGCTCTTGGGTTCCTTCGCTGCTTCGGCGGCGACGTCGGTCCGTGAACCGGGATCGGTGATCAGGCCGACGATGATGCCGATGATCACAGCAATGAAAGCGGTGATCGCGAACCAGAGCAAGGTCTGCACGGCCAGGCGAGCTGCATTGGCGACCTGGCGCAGGTTGGCGATGGAGCTGACAATGGCGGTAAACACCAGCGGGATCACCGCAACGGTGAGCAGCTTGACGTAACTCGAACCGATGGTCTGTACGGTGCCGACCAACCAGTTGACGTTGCCGTCGGCCGCATCAGGCATTGCCCGGGCGACGAGACCGATGATGACGCCGAGTACGAGACCGGCGACGATCTGCGGTCCGAATGCCGTCGCCCAGGACGGAAAACGGGACGTGGACTTTTCCGGCACGCCGGTGGAGGTGGAGCTGGGCATGACTATGCCTTTCGAAAATCAAGGGAGCGAAACGCAGCGCGGCACCAGAGGCCGGGCAGATTCGAAGAAATGTTTCCTGGTACGCGTCAGGTCAGAGCGAGCGCGTACACATTGCGCTCGCCTGCAGGCGAAGGTCGACGTAACGCCGACTGGTCAGGAACAACACTGTCCACACACTACTCGCAGCTTCAACTACTCGATCCCGAGGGTCGCCGCGGGAGTTCGCTTCGTGTTCGTCGGGCGTGCCCCGATCAGTCACTGTTGGTCGGTTGACTAGTCTCGACGATCAGTAGGTGCCGCACCGGCGCCTACGCGTCGGCAAGCGGAAGCGAGAGACCGATGAGCGTTCGGAATGCCGAGTACCCGCGTCCGAAGCATTTCCTGGTGCACCTCAGTGACACGCATCTGGTGGCTCAGGGGGAGTTGTACGACGCCGTGGATGCGTCGACGAGATTGCGGGAAGTGCTCAGCGGGATCGTGGCCTCGGGCGCACGCCCGGATGCACTGATATTCACCGGCGACCTGACCGACCAGGGACACCCCGACGCATACGCGGAACTGAAAGCCATCGTGGAACCCGTGGCGGCCGAGATCGATGCGCAGGTCGTCTGGGCGATGGGCAACCACGACGACCGCCCTACGTTCAGATCTCTGCTGTTGGGCGAGGACGCCACCGATGATCCCGTCGACAACGTCTACGACCTTGACGGACTGCGGGTGATCACCCTGGATTCGTCGGTTCCCGGGCATCACTACGGTGAGATCACGGATGGCCAATTGGATTGGCTACGCGCAGAATTGGCGGTGCCGGCGCCCGACGGAACAATTCTGGCGCTGCATCATCCGCCGGTTCCGTGCATTCAGGATCTCGCGGTTCTGGTGGAGTTGCGCGATCAGTCCCGGTTGGCGGACGTCTTGCGTGGCAGCGACGTCCGGGCGATTCTTGCTGGGCATCTGCACTATTCGACGACGGCGACGTTCGCCGGCATTCCGGTTTCCGTGGCGTCGTCGACGTGTTACACCCAGGACTTGAATGTGGAAGTCGGTGGTCAGCGTGGTCGTGACGGGGCTCAGGGGTGCAATCTGGTGCACGTGTACGACGAGACAATTGTTCATTCGGTCGTTCCACTCGGCGCGCACGTGACGGTCGGTGAGCCCGTCGACGCGGCCGAGGGTGCCCGGAGGCTCAGTGCTGCCGGCATTCGAATCCTCGAGAGCGAAAAGGCGGCACGCTCGATCATCTGAGGTGGCAGGCGGTTTCCGACACCCACGCGCAGTTCCGGGTGATTGCCGGGCGGTCGCGTACTCACTACCGTCGAGGTAGGTGCAGAGCTCCAGCAACAAGGACCGGCTAGCTGGACGGCAACCCTTCATGCCGATGGGGTGCCCCGGAATCACACCTGGCGATACGCGCGGTGCGTGTCGCAAGCGGCAGTCGCCACGAGAACCGTCAGTCGGGTGCTGACGGTTTCTGCGGTCGGCACTGTGCGCTCCCGAGTAGTTCTCGAACAGGAGTATGCGCCGATGACCTCCACCCCCTCTTCTCATCTTGCTCCGTTGCATCTCGCCGTAGCGCTGGACGGTGCCGGTTGGCACCCAGCGGCCTGGCGAGAGCCGCACTCGCGCCCCAGTGAGCTGTTCAGCGCGTCGTACTGGACTGACGTGGTGACGACCGCCGAGCGCGGTCTGCTCGATTTCGTCACCATCGAGGACAGTCTCTCGGTTCCTGCGGACCCACTCGCGCCCGTCGACGACGCGGTTGACCGGGTGCGCGCTCGGCTCGACGCACATCTCGTGGCCGCCCGACTGGCACCGATCACGAGCAATGTCGGCTTGATCCCTACCATCACCACCATTCACACCGAGCCGTTCCACGTGTCCAAAGCCGTTGCCACGCTGGACTACACCTCGCGCGGTCGCGCCGGATGGCAGGTGAAGGTGTCGGCGTCGGAATCCGAGGCAGCACAGTTCGGGCGCCGCGACATCCCAGCGCTCACCGATGCCGACCGTCAGTCGATCGTTTCAGGCGTCCTCCCGGACTTCGTGCACGCGCTGTTCGACGAAGCTGCGGAGGCAGCCGACGTCGTCCGGAGACTCTGGGACAGTTGGGAGGACGACGCCGAGATCCGTGATGTGGAGCAGCGCCGATTCATCGACCGGGACAAGCTGCACTACATCGACTTCGAGGGAAAGTACCTCTCGGTCCGTGGACCGTCGGTGACTCCGCGCCCGCCGCAGGGGCATCCCGTCGTCACCGCATTGGCTCATCAGCGGGTCGCGTACGAGCTGGCGGCGCGGACGGCCGATCTGGTGTTCGTGACGCCGTTCGACGACGAGCAGGTCACGGCAATCCTGGGTGAAGTGCGAGCAGCCGAAGAACACGTGCAGCGCACCGGCGAACCGCTTCGGGTCTTCACCGACATCGTCGTATTCTTCGATGCTCCGGAAGAAACCGGAAAGGAACGGCTCGCTCGCCTCGACGCGCAGGCCGGCGCCGAATACCGTTCGGACGCGCTGACCTTCACCGGCACCGCGGCTGAGTTGGCAGATCTTCTGCTCCGGTGGCAGCAGTTGGGAATCGACGGCTTCCGGTTGCGGCCGGGCGTCGTCGTGGACGACCTCGACGCGATCGCAGGTGAGCTGGTACCTGAATTGCAGCGACGCAGCGTATTCCGCACCGAGTATCCGCAGACGAATCTTCGCGGACTGCTTGGCCTACCCATCGACGTTCCCAACCGCTACGCCGCCGGTACTCCGGCCGCCTGACAGACGAGGAATACATTTTCATGAGTTCTCAGAAGCGTAAGCAGGTCATCCTGGGTGCCTACCTCGGCGGCGTCAACCATCACACTGCATGGTGGGATCCGCAGGCGGGCAGCCAGATCGAGTTCGATTCCTTCGAACACACCGCTCGAACCGCCGAGCGTGGGAAGTTCGACTTCTTCTTCCTCGCCGAAGGCCTTGCTCTTCGTGAGCGGGCAGGACAGATTTTCGATCAGGACATCATCGGTAGGCCGGACACCTTCACCGTGCTCGCATCGTTGGCAGCAGTGACCGAACACCTCGGTTTGGCAGGCACCATCAACGCCACGTTCAACGAGCCTTACGAGCTGGCAAGACAATTCGCGACGCTCGATCAGTTGTCCGGAGGACGTGCCGCCTGGAACGTCGTCACCTCGTTCGACGCATTCACCGGCCAGAACTTTCGTCGCGGCGGATACCTGGATCGTGCGCAACGATACGAGCGTGCGGAGGAGACCGTAGCGCTGGTGCGTCAACTCTGGGATTCGTGGCGCAATGACGACATCGTGGCCGACAAGGCATCAGGGCGCTTTCTCGCGCGACCGGATGCCGGTGAATTTGCTTTCCATGGATCACATTTCGACGTGAACGGCCGATTCACGGTGCCGCGCAGTCCGCAAGGGCGCCCGGTTATTCTGCAGGCCGGGGTGTCGCCGCAGGGGCGCGATTTTGCTGCCGGCAATGCCGACGCGATCTTCTCACCGTACGGTCAGTTGCCCGAGGCGGCCGATTTCTATCGCGATATCAAAGCACGTGCCGTTGCGGCCGGACGTGACCCGGGTGACATCAAGATCCTGCCGTCGGCGAGTTTTGTTCTCGGCACCTCGGAGGCAGATGCGATCGAGAAATACCGAGAGATTCGCGACCAGCAGGTCACCGGCCAGACCGCTTTGGTTCTGCTCGAACAGATCTGGAATCTCGATCTGTCGAAGTACGACCCGGAAGGGCCCCTACCCGATATCGCACCAGACCCCGAGGCTCCGCCGATCATCCAGGGGCGCGCCTTCATTCACCAGGATCGTTTCGCGACCGTGGCAAAATTGCGCGCGGTCGCCGAGAGCAAGAAGTTGAATCTGCGCGAAGTGGTGATCGATCAGTTCGAGCGTGGACCGATCGTGGGTACACCGCAGCAGGTTGCCGAGAAAATAGATTCGTTTGTCAGCAACGACGGTTCGGACGGATTCATCCTCGGGTCGCACCTCGTGCCGACCGGCCTCGACGAGTTCGTCGACGACGTGGTGCCGCTGTTGCAGGATCGAGGTGTCCTCCGCAGTGACTACGAAGGAACGACGTTGCGTGACAATCTCGGACTGCCCATTCCGGTGCAACGGGAGCATGTGACAGCACGCTGATCGACCGAAGTAGCAAGGGCCCAGCCGAAATCGGCTGGGCCCTTGTTTCGTCTAGGCTTCCCAGGGCGCCGGGATGGGGTAGTAGCTCTCCAGGAACTCCGTGATCTTGCGTGTGCGAAGTTCCAGATCGATCTCCGGAGCGCTGCCGTCGTTGAGGCAGAAGAAGTCCATGGAGCGCTTGGCGAGCAGTGAGTCCATGTCGCGCAAACCGGCCTTGACCGTCGTGTCGACGTATTTGACGGCGGCGGACTTCTGCACCACCGACCGTCCACTCATGAGCGTGTAGTAGTGGTACAGCGAATTGGTCACCGAGATATTGGAACTCGCGCGGAAGGTGCTTGCTGCAGTGGCCGCGAAGTCTTCGGCGAACTCGCGTTCCATCTCGGCCATCACGCTCTTGCGTAGTGGCGTCGCTGCGTGCTCCAGATGTCTGGTGGTCATCAGACCGAAGCGGTCCTGCAGCAGACGGCGGTTGACGCGGGCCGCATTCTCGAACCCGCTGCGGTCGTTGTCGTTGTGTCCCAATCCGATTCTGGTGTCGGCCTCGATGAACATGCTGATCCCGCCGGGGGAGAAGAACATGTCAGGGCCGACGGGGCGACCGAAGAACATGTCGTCGTTGGAGTAGAGGAAATGCTCCGCCAGACCCGGAATATGGTGCAGCTGGCACTCGACAGCTTGAGAATTATGGGTGGGCAACACACTTGGATCGGCGAAGAACTTTTCGCTGGGCATGAACGTGACTCGCGGATCGTCCGCAAGCCAGTCCGGACGATCGGAATCGGTTGCGACGAAGATGCGCCGGATCCACGGCGCGTACATGTGGATGGACCGTAGCGCGTACTTGAGCTCGTCGATCTGACGGAAACGCGCCTCTGATTCGTCCCCCTCGCCGACGATGTAGTTCTGCATCCGCTTGGCGCGCTGAGCCTGAAACTCTTTGGAAGAGCCGTCGACCCAGGAAAAGACAAGATCGATATCGAAGCTGATATCGGAGGCATGATCGGCGAACATGTTCTCGATGGTCGGCCAGATCCGGCCGAATCGCTCGACGGTTCCTCGGACCGCTTCTTCGGGGAGGACGGTTCGTCGTGTCAGTGAGTTCTCGACGGGTAGGACGATTTCTTCGTCGGAAATCGACCACAATTCGATTTGAACGCCGATGTTCGCGCCGTAGTTCATACCGCTTGCGACGTGAACCCTCGGACGGAACAAGCGGAAGATCCGTGACTTGTTGGTTTTCGACAGGGCACCGTCCGCGACAAGGAGCGCTGGGCTCTTCTTCGCGTCGACGGTTTTGGAATAGAAGGGTGCGTTTGCGCATCCCTCGACAAGTGCCTGCCGCAGGTTTTTGCGCTCGGTCCAGCTCACCGCGATCACGGGGCGCTCGTCGTTTCCACGGACGAGTAGATACTCGATTCCTGCGGCGTCGAGGATGTCGCGGATGAAGAGGAGATCTTCGACCATCGCTTCGAGCGGCGTGGTGGTCGTGATCGCGAGGGCAAAACGATTCTTGAATCGGACGGTCTCGGGTAGCTCGCCCATCCGTGCGCGTGACGCGGCCGACGCCGGCTCCACAGGATTGGGGCTGTCCTGCTCCGGGGGTACGAAGTAGATGTCGTGCGGAGCGGGAGATTCTGTAATGGGATGCCTTCCGATTCTGATCCAGCTGTGTATCTGTCGCCCCGACGCTGCGAGAGCGTGGTGGCGACGAGCTCAGTCTATGCCGTCGGCGCCGAAAGTCGGACATGAGTGACGGCGATGGGTAGGGCGGGCCGAGTCGGGTACCCCGAGGACCGAAGCGAGAGTGAAGGAGGAGAACCGATGCGTGTGAAAGCGATGGTCGGAACAGGCGCGATGGCGGTTGCGCTGGCCGCCGGCCCAGTTGCGACAGCGTCTGCGGAGCGAACCGAGGCAGCGGGGTCGGAGGGTTCACCAGAGATGCTGACCTGCGAGGTGGTCTTCGATGCACTCGAAGACATGAGCCCGGAATGGACGGAAGAGGGGATCGATCAGGTCGAAGACTGGTGTGAGGCGATCACCGGCGAAGAAGACTGAAGGTCAGCCGCGCGAAATCACCCGTCGCGAGAGTCGCCACCGCCCATCTTCGAGTTCGAACTCGTCCGCGTAGCTCCCGACGCCGCTGAGCTTGGGGGTTGTGGTCGTGTCGACGTAGAACGTCCACACCGCATCCGCGCGGGCTGTAGTTTCCGAGGTCACGTCCACGGCGATCGCCGTGGTGACGTGGCGTGTGAATGTGCCCGGGCCTTGTATGCCGGCGGCTCGACGCTCGACTACTCCAGCAGCAATTTCTTGGCGGCCACGTCGTACCTGTGCGGGGACACCGCGATCGGGATTGGCCGGCATGTTCCATTCGGCCTCGCGGGTGAACTGCTCCACGTAATCCTCGACCGAGCCGGTATCGGCAAGATGCGCGATGCGAGCGAGCGTTGAACGAATCTGTTCGGCAGGGCCCTCGAGTTGCATGCTGTCCTCTGTAGACGTGGGTGCGGCAGATCGCACGCTACAGCTCATGACGACAACGACGACGGCCTCGTCCCAGTGAGCGGCAATATTCTCCGGCGAGGGAGCGGCGAACTTTGAGATCACCTCGAGTTCAACCGTATTCGAGCCCGCAGCGTAAATGATTGAGTGTTCACAGTAGGCAGCGCCATGACGACTGCCGCGCCCGTAGGCTTGACCGACTCACAGGAGATCGCCATGTCCGTCACCGAACTCGAACGTGTCACCCAGACCCCGGAGCAGATCTACGCTGCCGGCGGAATCACTGTCCACAAGGTCGGTGAGCTGATCGGCGCCCGCATCGACGGCGTACACCTCTCTGGGGATCTGTCCGAAGAGACCGCCTACGCGATCAACTATGCGCTGGCAGCGCACAAGGTTGTGTTCTTCCGTGGGCAGCATCATCTCGACGACACGTCGCAGTACGAATTCGCCGGAACCCTCGGCAGCCAGACCACCACGCATCCCACTCTCAAGTCCAAGGACAACAAGCTGTTGGTGCTCGACGGCGCTGCCAGCAGCTGGCACACCGACGTCACTTTCATCGATCGCATCCCGAAGTCATCGATCCTGCGCGCGACCACAATTCCCGAGTACGGCGGAGCCACCACGTGGGCGTCTACCACGGCTGCGTACAACCAACTGCCGCATTCGCTCAAGGTATTGGTCGAGAATCTGCGCGCTGTCCACACCAATGCATACGACTACGCCGAGATTATCGACAAGGTGAAGCAAGGCGACGCTCAGCGCGTGACGAACTACTCCGAATTCACCCGCGAAATCTACGAGACGGAGCATCCGGTGGTTCGGGTCCATCCTGCGACAGGGGAGAAGACTCTGCTTCTCGGTCACTTCGTCAAGGAGTTCGTCGGACTGAAGCCGTCGGAGTCGGTTGCTCTCTACCAGCTTCTGCAGGCACGAATCATCAAGTTGGAAAACACCGTTCGGTGGTCATGGGCTCCCGGTGATCTGGCGATCTGGGACAACCAGGCAACCCAGCACTACGGGATTTCCGATTACGGGACACAGGCGCGCAGCGTGCATCGCGTGACGTTGGCCGGTGACGTTCCCGTCGACGTCCACGGTGAGCAGAGCCGCATCATCAAGGGCGATGCATCCGAGTTCTCGATCATTGCAGACATCGACCGGCTTCCCGGCTTTGCCGCGAATTGATCAGTCGAGGTGCGGGTGATCCGGCGGGAACATCTGTCCCCATGAGTGACTGCACGCTCGGCACGTCCATTCCGGGGTGTCCGGTCCCACGACGCAGCCTGTTCCGGCGAGCCACGGTAGGTGATCGAACGGATGGACCGGCATCCCCGGGGAACACTGAGCGGTTCTGTGTGCACCGCAGTGTGGGCACGGTGGATTTTTCGCCAGCATGTAGTCGATGAAGTTGGTGTGCCCAGACGTGGCCATCCTTCCGGTGCACTTGCGGCACAGGACGGCGGGGTAGTCGTCACCAGGTTCAGCCTGCCTGAAGATCCGTGATGCGGAATGAAAGTGAAGGCGATCGCCGCTGTTGAACATTCGCAACGGCAGCGGTGAGCGGCAACCTGTGCAGTTTCCCCGCTCGTTCATCAACGTTCGGGCGTGGGCAGCTGTGGACGTCGGATCCAGCGTGTCGATGTCGCCGAAGTAGTGCGCATAGTGTGACTGGCCGGCCGTGAGAATCCGGTCGGCCAGTGCGTCGTCGACCGGCCCCGGGTCCGTGGGAAACGTGATGGACCATCGTTGTTCGAGTTCGGGAACGGTGGGCAAACCGTGGAGTTCGTACGGGCGTTCATCGACTTCAATCGGCGACGTGCCGTCGAACGGCGCAGCCACGGTCTCGATGCAGAGCAGCGTGCGAGGAGTGGTGTCGAGAACCGTGACCAGCAGGTCACCGATGACCATCTTTCCGTGCATGATCCAGGGATCGACACGGGCCCGGGGTTCGAGAAACGCGACCACGGCATCGATCCATGGCGTGCCGAGTGCGATGAATACGTGCTGACCGGAGCTCCGCGTGATCATCGAACGATTCTCGCAAGGGCTGCCGACAACGTCAGGCTTTGACCACCTTGCGCCCGAGCAGCGATGCAACCAGTCCGTCGACGAAGGTCGCCTGACGGCCGAGAGGATCGGAATCCGCTCCCGCAACGCTGCCGATCGAAATCGATCTCGTCAGGCCGGTCTCGCTGATGAATTCGGCGGCGAGGTGCGCTTCTCGGAATGTGAGGCCGCCCAGATGTGTCGTGTCGTCGACGCCGAGAACACGCCCGTCGATGATGTCCATGTCGAAGTGGACGTGGACGCCGTTCACACCCTGTCCCGCCGCGGCGAGAACGCGAGGCATCAAGGCCGCCATGCCATGGCGATCGATCTCGTCGATCGTCACCAGCAATACCCCGTACTCGTCGAGTGCGCGCTTGTGATCGACCGTGGCGTTCTTGACGCCCACCAAGACGGTGTTCTCCAAACTGGGGCCGTGCAGATCCGCCGCCGACGACAGCAGTTGTTCGATATCGCCGTGGGAGGCGAAAATGATTGCACCCAAATCGGTTCCGGGTTCGGTGGCAATCGGAATTCTGGTGTTCTGCCAGGCCTCGGTAGTGAGCCACAGCGGCAGCGTTGTGAGATCCGCGGCGGCGTTCTCGGCTTGAATGCAGTTGAAACCGATTCCGGACATGTCCTCGCGTAGACCGTGATCGAGGAGATGGCTTGCCAGCCCGGTAGTTTCGAGATCGATCAATTCGACGGTCGCATTGGCATCGATCGGTTCGGTGCCCAGGACGTAGCGCTTTTCGACGTAGGGCGATGTCATCGCCATCAAGAGCGCGCCGTAATCGATCGTGAAGTCGACGGTGCCACCCAGTCGGTATTCGTCACCTGTTTCTCCGGCGTCGACGAGGAGGTGATCGCTGCTGGCACTGATCACCTTCAATCGCGGATCGATCGGGGTCAAGCCTTCCGGCGAGATGTCCTCGCGGCCGATGGACAAGATCAGGCGTCGGCTCGGCTTGTCCTCGTTGTCGAAGACGGGGCGTCGGCCGAATGCGTCTTCCCCTGAGACTCCATACGGCCGCGACGGCTTGACCTTGGCCTCGATGATGTCCGCGGTGAGGGTGAAAGCATCACTGTTCAGCAGTTCGTACAGTCCGGGGGGAGTAGGTGATTCGGCCAGAACAATGCTGGCGCCCAAACGCAGATGGTTGATCCCCTCGGGCATCGTGCCCGTCTCGAGTAGTGGCAGCGAGAACGTATTGCCGCCGGAAACGATCGGCAGTTCGATCGAGAACCGCTTCGTGATTTCGTCGGCTAGGTAGACCAGATTCGACAGGTTGTCGACGGTCGGCTGGATGCCACCGACGCACGCGAGGTTCGCGCCGATTCCGATCAGTCTGATGCCCTCGATGGGAAGGATTTCAGCGACTACGTCCAACGCCTCCGCCGGCAGGATTCCTTCGCGGAGATCTCCGAGGTCGATCATCAGCACGATGTCGTGGACGACTCCTCGCGTTCGTGCTGCTCTGCCCAGAGCAACAATCGTCGTCAACTCCGAGTTGAGGCTGATGTCCGCGTAGCGGATCGTGTCGTCGATCTCGTTCAACGACGGTGCGCGGATCAGCATCAGGGGAACGGTGATGCCGTCGCGGCGGATGCGGGCCAGGTTGTCCAGGCGGGAGTCGGCGATCTGTGCGACGCCGCCGCGGACCATTGCTCGCGCCACCTTGGGGGAGCCACATGTAGATTTGCTGACGCCCGCCACCTCAATACCCTTGGCATTGGACGCTTCGACGAGGACGCGCGCATTCTGTTCGATACGACGCAGGTCGACGGTGATGGTCGGTCCGGTCATGATCTCCCTGTTTTCTCCGAAGGTGGTTCACGATCCGGGCATTCCAGACCGGACGGTTGGCGTGAGCTGGGCAACTTTGCTCCAACTGTTGTGTCGCAGGACACTTACGTGCAGTATGAGGATACAACAGTTTCCTACCAGGCACTCTAGAGGAGCGTCGATGGCTACTCTCGTCAAACACGTACTTCGGCGCAAGCCGGCTTTGCAGATAGACCAGGAGACCGGCGCAGATACCAACGGCGGTGAGCTGACCCGCAGTATCGGTTTGGCGCAGTTGTCCATGTTCGGCATCGGCGCCACGATCGGCACCGGTATTTTCTTCGTCCTCTCGCAGGCGGTCCCGGTTGCCGGTCCGGCAGTCATCATCTCCTTCGTTGTTGCCGGTGTCGTCGCGGGACTCACGGCGATTTGTTACGCGGAGTTGGCCGGAGCTGTCCCGGCGTCGGGCTCGTCGTATTCCTACGCTTACGCGACGCTCGGAGAGCTTCCGGCCATGGCCGTCGGCGCGTGTCTGCTTCTCGAGTACGGAGTCTCGGCCGCGGCGGTGTCCGTCGGATGGTCGCAGTACTTGAACCAGCTACTTGGCAACCTCTTCGGGTTCCAGATCCCCGACGCGCTGTCACAAGCGCCGGAGCAGGGCGGCATCATCAATCTGCCCGCAGTGATCCTGGTGTGCCTGTGCGGTGTTCTGCTCATTCGCGGCGCCAGTGAATCGGCCAAGGCCAACGCCATCATGGTCTCGATCAAACTCGCAATTCTGCTGCTCTTCATCGTGGTCGGCATCGCCGGATGGAACAGCAATCACTTCGCCGACTTCGCTCCGTTCGGATTCAGCGGCGTCATGTCCGCCGCCGGAATCATCTTCTTCTCGTACATCGGCCTCGACGCTGTGTCCACCGCCGGCGAAGAAGTGAAGAACCCTCGTCGCAATCTCCCTCTCGCGATCCTCATTGCGCTCGTGTCCGTCACCGCGATCTACATCGCCGTTGTCGCCGTCGCGATCGGTGCACAGGATTCCGCATCGTTCGAAGGTCAGGAAGCCGGACTGTCCGCCATCCTCGAACAGGTGACCGGATCTACCTGGCCGGGAACGCTTCTGGCCGCCGGTGCGGTGATCTCGATCTGCAGCGTCACGCTCGTGGTCATCTACGGTCAGACCCGCATCCTGTTCGCGATGTCACGCGACGGCATGATTCCGTCGATCTTCCACAAGGTGAACCCGCGGACTCTGACGCCGGTGCCCAACACCATCATCGTCTGCGTCGTCATCAGCATTCTGGCCGGTTTCATTCCGATCAACTTCCTCGCCGAAATGACCAGCATCGGAACCCTGGTGGCGTTCCTCGTGGTTTCGGTCGGGGTCATCATCCTGCGGCGCAGTGACCCCGACCTGCCGCGCAGCTTCAAAGTTCCCGGCTATCCGGTGACACCGATCCTCTCGATCCTGGGCTGCCTGTGGATCATCAAGGACCTCCGAACCGTCACGATCTACGTGTTCCTCGTCTGGGTGACCGTCGCGATCATCTGGTATTTCGCCTACGGTATGAAGCACTCGCGCCTCGGTGCGAAGAACCGCGCCGAACTGGGATCGGAGTCCGAGTCATGACGCTGCTCGCGGGATACGCACCCGACGGTGACAGCTCCGGAACCGTCCATCTGGCAACGCTGTTGGCGCGCTCGTCCGGTGAACCGTTGGTGATCTGCGCGGTGATTCCCTCGCCGCCACCGCCCGGAATGGCGCGTGTCGACGCCGAATACCACCAGCAGTTGCGAGCCGAAGCCGAAGCGGCACTGGCGAAAGCGCGGGCAGACATGCCCTCCGACGTCGACGTGACCTATGTCGTGCATGAGGCTCAGTCGACGTCGAGTGGCCTACTTGATCTCGTTCACGAGCACGAAGCCAAGATGATCGTCCTGGATTCGTCGACCGACGGGGTGTTCGGTCATGTGGCTCTCGGCAGTGTCACCTCACGCTTGCTGCACAGCTCCGACGTTCCGGTCGCGCTGGCGCCGAGGGGATTTCGAACCAAACCCGGTGAGGTGGTTCGCCGCGTCACCGCCGCCTACTCGGGCACACCCGATCAAGACGATCTGGTGCTCGCCGCCGCGACCGTGGCTGCGCGTGTCGATGCCGGACTCAGATTGGCGGCGTTTGCAGTTCGTGCGAACGCGCAGTACACGACAACGCTCGGGACCGAGGGGGATTCGCCGATCATCTCCGAGTGGGCCGAGGTGGTCGAGCGCGAGACCAACGCTGCCTTCGAGAGAGTGCGTGCACTGCCCGACATACCCGACGTCATGGAATCGGTTATCAGCCATGGTCGTAACTGGGCCGAGGCGCTCGAGGGCGTCGAGTGGGACCGAGGTGACGTTCTGACTGTCGGCTCGAGCAAGGCAGGTCCACTGGCGCGGGTGTTCCTCGGCAGTCGGGCGGCGAAGATCGTGCGGTACTCACCGGTTCCGGTGGTGGTGGTCCCGCGATCGGCGTCGACCCGAATAGTCGATCAGGCCGAAGCGGAATAGAGATCAGGGCCGACGAGCGGAGTGCTTGTCGGCCCTGATCTTTCAGATCGAGCGGGCGAAGAGCGCGGGCTCGGAGCCGGGGACCTGAGAGACCTGCTCTCGGGCAACCAGATGGCGAAGGTGAGCTGCGCCCTCGGACAACGCCATCGTCTTTCCCATCGGGGAGATCTCGGCCCACGGCTTGTACCACTTCATCTTTGCCGCGACGTCCCAGACCGTGAGCTTGTCGTCGGCGAACTCCTGCAGCAGGTGTTCGAGTCGTTCCTGGTGATGCTCGATCAGCTCGCCGGCGCGACCTCCGACGTCGTCGATCGGAATGCCGTGAGCGCCGAGACCGCGGGTGATGTTCATGTTCTGCACCCGTGCGAGCGAGTCGAGGAAATCGGCGAGGGCGTCACGCTCGTCGAGTGGGTACACGAAGTTGCCGACGTGTGGTGTCGTCTTCTGCAGGACGTGGTCGCCGGTGAACATGATGTCGGCGTCGTCGAGGTAGAAGCAGACGTGACCAGGCGTGTGGCCGGGGGTGTAGACAACGCGGAGGCCGCGGCCGGTGAGCGCGATGATCTCGTCGTCGGCGAGAAGGCGGTCGGGAGCGGACTCGGGGCCCACCGGAGACTCACCCGCGGCCGTCAATTTGAATGCATCACGGTCGGCTTTGGGGGCTCCGGCACGTTCCATGTTCTCGAGCTGGTAGGCCATCCATTCGTCGTCGCGTGCAGTCGACATCTGATCGAACAGGTAGTGGTCGTCCTCGTGCATGGCGATCCAGGCGCCGGATGCCTCGCGGACCCGTCCGCACAGTCCGGTGTGGTCCGGATGGAAGTGCGTGACCACGACGCCCTCGATGTCGGTCACCGAATGCCCGATCTCGGCGAGCCCCGCGTTGAGGCCCTGCCAGCCGTTGTCGTCACCCCAGCCAGCGTCGACCAAGATCAGTCCGCCGGGGGATTCCATGGCGTAGACGAGCGTGTGCCCGAGCGGGTTGTCCGTGATCGGGACAGGAATCTGGAATATGCCATCACCGATGGCCGCCGCACCGTTCATAACAAGTACCTCTTAACGATAAGGGAACGCACTCTTAGTACTTCATGTTTACCGTGCGCTCGTTTGGTTGGTGACACAGGTCCTGCCTGGCGGGAGTTCGGCATGTTTTCGGGCGACTTCGGATCGGGGAGAGTTTTATCGACCGAATGGCGCTATTGAGTCGAAAGTAGTTGCTGAATAGGCTTTTTCGTGATTTCATCGCGTCCGGGGCGTCCTCGGATGGTGGATCCGTCGACGAGCCGCGCACTAGCCTCCGAGGGACAGGCGCGCTGTGCGGTTATCGAGAAAGTCGGGTCATGCGTTTTCAGGTTCTGGACATCATTTTCAACCCACCCCATCCAGTGACCGGCGAGGAAGTTGCCCCGTCCGATCGGCTCAACCGCGTCGTCGAACTGGCGGTTCTCGCCGAAGAACTGGGTATCGATTCGTTCTCGGTGGGTGAGCGCCATGCCGGGCCGGTTCTTTCGTCGGCGCCAACCGTCGTTTTGGGGGCGATTGCGCAGGCCACGGACAGAATCCTGCTGTCGACAGGTGTCACGGTCCTTTCGCTACTCGACCCGATCCGAGTCGCCGAAGATTTCGGAACCATCGATCAACTCAGCCGGGGACGCCTCGAGATCGTGATCGGCAAGGGCAACGAGGTTCTTCAATACCCGCTCCTCGGTCTGGACATCGCCAAGCAGTACGAGTATCTCACCGAGAACTACGAACTCCTCAAACTGCTGATCAGCGAGGAAAACGTCAAGTGGGTGGGAACGCACCGGCCTTCGCTCGAGGACGCGACGACGCTACCGCGTCCTTTCGACGGCCCGTTCCGTATCTGGCACGGATCGGCTACCTCGTTCGAGGCCGTCGAACTCGCGGCGAAGTGGGGCGACCCCATCGTCACCGCCAACGCCTTCCAGCCTCGTGAGAACTACAAAGTGCTGATCGACCACTACCGCGAGCAGTACCTGGCGTACGGACATGACCCGGCCAAGGCGTATGTCGGTTCGGGTTCGGGCGGATTGTTCCTCGCCGACACGACCGAGCAGGCCATCGAAGAGTTCCGTCCGATCTACGAAGGCGCCGTTGCGCAGGCCGACAAACGCAAGCACGATCCCAAAGCGGTCGGAAAGTCGACAAGCTTCCGGACCATCGAGGAAGCCGTCGACCGTGGGCCGGCATTGGTCGGGTCTTCGGAGCGAGTCGCCGAGAAGATCCTCGATTATCACGAGAGCTACGGCCACGATTTCCAATCGGTGTCGGTCAATCACGTGCTCGACTTCGAGCAGCAGAAGGACACCCTGCGCCGATTTGCGGAAGAGGTTATCCCGCTGGTGAAGGCCGAACTGTCGACGACGCTGTGGACCTCGGCCGACAAAGATCGGGCGAAGGGTTTCACCGCCGTCGACTGAGCGGAGAAGTCTGACTGTCGGGTAAGCGGGTCCGGCGCTGCGACCTCATCACTGTCGACGAGGACTTGAACCTCCCTTACGCGCCCGCCGTCGAGAGCGATATGGAGATCGAAAGTCCCCTTCGCGCCGCACTCGGGAAGCCACCTCTGAGAGACCGATTGATCTTGCCGGACAAGGCGGAGCGTCCGGACGTTGTCTATCTGGACTGGCACCGCACGCAGATCTATGTCGCTTTGTGAACAACGCCAGCGAGCTCCGGAGCTGATCGAAGAGGGCCAGTCTATTTGACTTGGGTAATACCAAGATCGCCGTCGATGGCGTCAGTATTATCACCGCAGGCACAGTCACAGTCTCCGCCGCAAACGCCGGGATTGCAGTCGCCGGCGTAGCTATCGTCGTCCGCATCGCAGTCGAGGGACCCGCCGAAGGATTCAGCGAAATCGTCGTCGAGTTCGTGAGTGAAGTCGTGAACCTCATCGATCAGGTTGAGCAGATGCTGCGGAGCAAAGGGGTCCGCATCAAGCATCGTGGAGACCAGCAGGTGGTCGCCGCTGAAGGCGAAGCGCAGGCGCGGCCATTCCTGCGCGAGTTCGATCAGTCGCGTCGCAGCGTGCGAGGGATTGCCTAGGCCGGTAAGGACCGAGGACCAGACGTTGATTTGAGGGCCGCCGTCGGCGACGGTCACGTAGACGACAAATCCGTGAACCGGCACGACAATGTCGCCGTCGTCATCGGTGGCAGGCTCACTCCCCAGC
>NZ_CAURKP010000091.1:0-22863 GCF_963525155.1 uncultured Rhodococcus sp. | reverse complement strand
GTGCAGATCCCACAGAAGTGAGGTTCACGATGGCAGAAGACGAGCGCGCCGAGATGGTTTCGACGGTCTACCAGGTCGTCGTGAGCGAGGGAGACGTCGTTGCGGACGGCGACACCCTGGTCATCCTCGAATCCATGAAGATGGAGATTCCCGTCCTGGCCGAGGTTCCGGGAACGGTGACGACGGTGGGCGTCAAGGTCGGCGACGTGATTCAGCAAGGCGATCTGATCGCCGTGATCTCCTAAGCCGGACGATGTCCACTCTCAGTGACCTCCTTGCCGAACACACCGATCTTCCCGGTGCGGCGGTCGACCATCTCCAGCGCGTCGTGGGGGAGTGGCAACTGCTCGCCGACCTCTCCTTTGCCGACGTTCTCTTGTGGGTGGGCACCGAATCGGAGAAGAACCGATCCGAGGGGACGGTCATCTGCGTCGCGCATTGCCGGCCGACAACGGCATCGACGGCTTTTCCGGAGGATGCGGTCGGCACGGTCGTTTCCGAGTCCGAGCACCCGCAGGTTCTTCGCGCTCTCGTCGAGGGTCGCGTCGTGCGCGGGGAAGACGAGACGTGGCGTGAAGGAATGCCGCCGCGTCGGGAAGCCGTTCCGGTGCGTCTGGACGGGCGAGTCATCGCGGTTCTGAGCCGCGACACCAACCTGTCGCACCAGCGAGCGCAGAGTCCGCTCGAGCTCGCGTATCTCGATTGCGCCGAAGACCTGTGTCAGATGATCAGCGACGGAACCTTCCCGATCCGAGAATCGCGCTCCGACACGAACTCGAGCCCACGTGCGGGCGACGGCTTCATCCGTCTCGATACCGAAGGCACAGTCGTCTATGCCAGCCCGAACGCGCTCTCGGCCTATCACCGGATGGGTCTGAGTTCGGATCTGGTGGGCCAAGACCTCGCAGCCCTGACCCGTTCGTTGGTCACCGACCCGTTCGAGTCTCAGGAAGCTGCGGGATACATCCGAGATACGTTGGCGGACAAGCCCGGTCGCCGTATGGAGATCGAGGCGCGCGGGGCGACCGTTCTGCTGCGGGCCCTGGTTCTCAAGCCTGGCGGCCGGCATGTCGGTGCTGCGG
The DNA here is from genome assembly GCF_963525155.1 of uncultured Rhodococcus sp. Taxonomy (NCBI): domain Bacteria; kingdom Bacillati; phylum Actinomycetota; class Actinomycetes; order Mycobacteriales; family Nocardiaceae; genus Rhodococcus; species uncultured Rhodococcus sp. The sequence continues at coordinate 21,781 of NZ_CAURKP010000091.1, read as the reverse complement.
TCGTCGTCCGCGACGTCACCGAGGTCAAGCGTCGTGATCGCGCTCTCCTGAGCAAGGACGCAACCATCCGCGAGATTCACCATCGAGTGAAGAACAATCTGCAAACCGTCGCGGCGCTTCTGCGTCTACAGGCCAGGCGAACCGGCAACGACGAAGCGCGACAAGCGTTGACAGAGTCGGTGAGACGCGTGACGTCCATCGCCCTCGTTCACGACACCTTGTCGATGTCGGTGGACGAAGAGGTGGATCTCGACGAGGTGATCGACCGGTTGGTTCCCATGCTCTCCGATGTCGCGGGAGTAGGTGTGCCGGTGACGATTCGGCGTGAGGGCAGTTTTGGAGTGTTCTCCGCCGAGCGCGCCACCCCGCTGGTCATGGTGCTGACGGAGTTGGTGCAGAACGCGATCGAGCACGCTTTCGATCCGGGTGTGACCGGCACGGTCACACTCAGTGCCGAGCGTTCTGCACGCTGGTTGGACGTGATCATCCACGACAACGGGCGCGGCCTGCCGGAGAACTTCGACCTCGAGAAATCCGATCGCCTCGGACTCCAGATCGTGCGGACTTTGCTGGGCGCCGAACTCGGTGGCTCGCTCGGACTGCACCCGGGAAGCGGAGGCGGTACCGACGCGGTTCTGCGTGTGCCGCTCGGTAGACGTTCTGCGCGTTACTGATTCGAGCAGCGTTAGCGATTCGAGCAGACAAAAAGCCCGGCACCATGTGGTGCCGGGCTGTCGTCTTCGACTGTGCAGAGGGGCTGTTCTCCGCCGCGAGTCGAACGTCTCGGTTCTACCTAGACGGAAGTGCGTGCGCGGGTACGTGCGTTACGACGCTTGAGTGCGCGACGCTCGTCTTCGCTCATTCCGCCCCAGACGCCTGCATCCTGGCCGGACTCGAGAGCCCACGACAGGCACTCGGCGGTGACGGGGCAGCGGTTGCAGACAACCTTGGCATCAGCGATCTGAGCGAGGGCCGGTCCGCTGTTTCCCACGGGGAAGAACAGTTCGGGATCCTCGTCGCGACAGATTGCGTTGTGGCGCCAGTCCATCTTTTTTCGCTCCTTAATTGGGTGTGTATTCACACCATTTGGTACCAATGAGTTTGTGTGTGCGTCATCAATGTTTCCGCACTGTTACTTGTGAATGCTTTCACGAACTCGCGGTATGTCAATAGGTTTGAACGGGTTCGTGGGCCAACTCACTAATTTGTGACACACCTGACGGCCACCTGGGCGTCACCGGCATTTTACCCGATTTCGACCTTTTGGCACCAGAGTTTTTGCAGGTCAAACGTGTTGCCTGACTCACGTCGTAATCGGTGCGAACACTTCCAGTGCATCCGGGACCGAGGTGAATTCGACCTTTTCACGAAGTCCGATGTAGTCGCCGTCCATCTGCAGTCCGATCGGTCGCGACGATTCGATGGTGATTGTCGGGACGTCGTCGGTGCGTAAGAGGACCTTCGATTTCGGCTCCGCGCCGCGTGCGAGTAGTTGCCGCACAACCCGCAGGGACGGCAGAACTTTGGTGCTCGTCATGGCGAAGATGCCGAGTCCACTGTCGAAGGTCGTTCCCGGATTGGTGTGGACGGGACGCTCTTCCAGATATGTCCACGGGCTCGAGTTCGAGACGAATGCGTAGTGGACTCCGGAGACGGGATCCTGATCGGGAAGGTGGACGGTCAGCGCTGGTTCGGCTCGCTTGGCACGGAAGAACGCCGCGATCGCGGTTCGGACATACCGGGCGGGTGTGGCGGCGTCACCGTTCTTACGGCTGGCGTCGACGGCCTCGCACACATCGGCGTCGAGGCCCATTCCGGCGTTGAACGTGAACCAACGGTTGTCGCAGTGTGCGAGCCCGATTCGGCGCCTGGTCCGTTCAGAGAGAAGATCGACGAGTTGGTTCGTGGCGTCGATCGGGTCGGCGGCAATACCGAGTGAACGCGCGAAAACGTTTGCCGAGCCGCCTGGAACGACTGCGATCGTCGGGATCGGACCGACCGGAACCGATTTCATCGACGCGGGATGCGGTGACCCGAGCAGTCCGTTGACCACTTCGTTGACCGTTCCGTCGCCGCCGTGGACGATCACCGAGCCGAAGCCGTCTTCGTGGGCTTCGCGCGCCAGTTCGGCGGCATGACCCCGATGTGTGGTGTGCGCCACAGTAAGTCGCACCCGACTCTCGAGGGCGTGTGCCAACAGGTCACGACCGGCAGCGGTGGTGGAGGTGGCATTGGGGTTGACGATCAGCAGTGCGCGCACGGGGCATGAGCCTATCCGGTGTCGTGTTCTAGGCTGGCCTCGTGCCGAATACCGCCAGTCCGAACGCCCTGCCCAAGACAGTCACATGGGCAGGTGCCCTCGTGACGCTTCAAGGGCTGGTTGCCGCCGGGTTCGCGATCGTCGCAGTGATTCGCGGTGCATCCGGCCACGATCAGAGCGTCACCAACGGATACGGATTTGCCGCGTGGGTCGCGATCCTCGGCGGCGCGGTGTTGGCTGCCGGTATCGCTTTGCTGACGGGCCGCCGGTGGGGCCGGGCAATCGCCGTCGTCGCGCAGTTGCTGCTCCTGCCGGTCGCCTGGTCGCTCCTGACCGATTCGCATCAGGTTCCGCTCGGCATCGTTCTGGGTGTCGTCGTTCTCGGCGCTCTGGGCTGCCTGTTCTCGGCTCCGACATCTCGATGGATGGCAGCGGAGTACGGAGCGTACGCAGACGAGGTCTCGCCGGAAGAGGGGCGCCCGGACGAGACCGAAGAGCCGCGGGACAAGTAGGACGGAACGCCTACGCTGCTTCAGACCTACTCAGCTTCCGCTCTACTCAGCTTCGGCGGCGAGAGCTCCGAGGTGAGTACCGGTCAGGCGATACGTGGTCCACTCCGTCTTCGCGTCGGCGCCGAGTGACTCGTAGAACTTGATCGAGGGGGTGTTCCAGTTGAGCACCGACCAGGACAGCCGGGTGTAGTCGTTGTCGGTGCACTCCTTGGCGAGTGCGGCCAGAAGAGCCTTCCCGTGGCCTGATCCGCGCTGACTGGGCTTGACGTACAGGTCTTCGAGGTAGATGCCGTGAGCGCCGTCCCACGTCGAGAAATTGCGAAACCACAATGCCATGCCGACGACGTCGTCGGCCGAATTCACAGCGACGTGCGCGAAGGCCGTCGCGGCCGGCCCGAACAACGCCTCGCCGATCTGTTCCGCCTTCACGGTGCACTCGTCGAGGGCCTTCTGGTAGTCGGCCAACTCGTAGATCATGTCGGTGATCGGCTGGACGTCTGCGGGCGTGGCGCGTCGGATCATAGGGAGAATCTTAGGCCTCAAGCCTCGACGAGCGGCGGCACGTTGTGATGGACGAGGTGGGTGGCGCCGTGCTCGTAACCGAGAACCGAGTATGCGCCGGGGGACAAGGCGAAACGCTTTCCTTCCGTCACCGGGAGCTCGAGCCAGCGGGCGATGAGTGCGCGTGAGAAGTGGCCGTGCCCGATCAGGATCACGTCGCGTTCGGGTAGTTGCGAACGCACCATCGACAGCACCATGTCGGTGCGGGCGTGGATCTGATCGGCCTGCTCGCCGCCGGGGCACGGGTGCGTCCAGACGGTCCAATCGGGCACCGTTGCGCGGATCTCGGGCGTCGTGAGGCCTTCGTAGTCGCCGTAGTCCCATTCGGACAGTGCATCCCAGGTTCGCTCTTCCGGCAGGCCGGCGAGATCGCCCGTCAACTGTGCGCGCAGCCGCGGACTCGTCAGAATCATGGGGTTCCGGAGGTCGAGGGTTCGCAAGCGATTTCCGGTCGCGGTTGCCTGCATCTCGCCGAGCGGAGTCAGCGGAACCTCGGTCCGGCCCGTGTGTTTCCCGGTGCGTGCCCACTCGGTTTCACCGTGTCGCATGAGTACGACGCGAGCACCTAGGGGGATCGACGAGGGGGCGGACTGGGACGTCATGTCGACCATCATTGCAGGCTGCCTCGCGTGTGTAGCTCGCCTCCTGGCGCGAAGTGCGCAAGGATCTACGTGTGACGACGGTTCTCGCAGTGGCGAATCAAAAGGGCGGCGTGGCTAAAACCACCACCGTCGCTTCTCTCGGTGCGGCTTTGTCCGCGCTCGGACAACGAGTCTTGGTGGTGGATCTCGACCCGCAGGGCTGCCTGACGTTCTCGCTCGGACACAACCCGGATCGCCTCGAGCGTTCGGTCAACGAGGTCCTGGCGGGTGATCTCGACGCGGTCGACGCCGTGCTGAAGACGGACGACGGTATGGATCTCCTGCCGGCCACGATCGATCTCGCGGGCGCCGAAGCGCTGCTCCTGATGCGACCCGGTCGAGAGTTCGCGCTCAAGCGGGCGCTGTCTCCGCTCCTGGGCTCTTACGACGTCATCATCATCGACTGCCCACCGTCGTTGGGTGTGCTCACGCTCAACGGATTGACTGCGGCGCAGTCGGTTCTGGTTCCACTGCAATGCGAAACCCTCGCACACCGCGGCGTCGGACAGCTGCTGCGTACGGTTCGTGAAGTCCAAGCCATCACCAACCCGGATCTTGTTCTGCTCGGCGCACTTCCGACTCTGTACGACGCTCGAACCACGCACAGTCGCGACGTGCTCGCCGACGTCAGCGACCGCTACTCCCTGGCCGTTCTGGCGCCTCCGATCCCACGCACCGTCAAGTTCGCCGAGGCGTCCGCGTCGGGTGCGACGGTCCTCGCCGGACGAAAGAACAAGGGTGCGGATGCCTATCGTGAACTCGCGGACAATCTCGTAAAGCATTGGGCTGGAAACGAAGTCGTGACTTTCGCGCCGGAACTGGCGCTCTGAGGAAGGCGAGAGCTTCTAGCGCAGCGCGAACAAGGTATCGCCGCGCTGTTCCAGAATCGTCTCGCCCGCACTGGCGAGCACGATCGGCGTCGTCGTCTCACCGCGGTCGACTGCGATCATGCGCTGCACCGCTCCGTCCGACGGACTGACGGCTGCAATGCCGCCCGGAACCGGGATGAGCATCTGACCGGCAACCATGCTTCCGGGTCCTGACGTTCCGTTGACGATCCACGTCGGAGCCAGATCGCTCAGGCGCAGGTTGACGGTCTGCGAGCCGGTCCACCACGTGATCGAAGCCTTGTCGGCGTGGGTGCGGGCGCCTTCGGTCACCGTTCCCTCGATCGGATAGTCGACGATCGGATTGCCGGTTCCGTCGAAAATGGTGATGCGAGAAACGGTTCCGTTGGCTGCGGGGAGATAGACCGCCGTCTTTTCGCCGGCCACGGCCAGCAGGCGGGCGCCCTCGGAGTCGAGGAGAATCGCGGATCCGTACTCTTCGGGTTCCTGGGCGTCCTTGGGTGCGGGATTCATCACCGTCAACCTGTTGGAGGCTTCACCGGGGCAGCGTTCGAGTACCGAGACCCGGTTGGCGCTCGACGCAGCGTCGAGCAGCGTGCATCCGGTGCGGGGTTGCTTGTTGGGGTTGACCTTCGCGTCGACCCGGCCGTACTCGAGGGTTCGGACGAGGTCCGAGCGCCACAGTTCCATTCGCTCACTGCCGCGCGAAATCAGGTAGGTGCCGTCCGCTGAAAGGCTGACCGCAGAATCGGCGTCGCTGTTGCGCTGGTCCTTTCGGGCGCCGGTGTCGGCGACCAGTGACGTGACCTGAGAGCAACCGCGATCATCCTGATAGACGCTGACGACGCGATCCCACGAACCGATCGCGCCGCACAGCGGAATGTTGCGCGCGTATCGCCACACTTCTTCGCCCGTTGCCGGATCGCGGCCGATCACCTCGGTGCCGTCGGCGGTGACGACGGCATTTCCGACGGTGATCGGTGCCGTCGAGTCGGCACTCGGAGATTCCCACGTCTGTTTCAGGATGTCGGGTAACAACACCGACGTCGACAGAGGTAGGAGTGGAGATTCAGCGGTGACCGAGGTGGTTCCGCGCGCATCACTGCGCAACCACACAACGGTCACCGCCACGATTACGGCCAGCGCGATTGCCAGCGCACCGATCACATCTGAGCGAGTACGACTTTCGGGAGCCAGCACATCGGCAGCTTACTCTGCGGCGCCTGCCGTCGCGGAAGCCGCGGGGCGACGACGCCGACGGCGACGCGGCTTGGCCGCTCCGTCTTCGTCCGAGTTCTCGGCAGCGGTTGCCGCGGGTACCGAAGGGGGAGCTGTGGTGGCACCGGCGGTGGTGGACGTCGCGGCGTCGGTCGAAGCGCCGGCGCGGGTGCGGCGACGGGTCCGGTTGCGGCGGGGAGCGGCCTTCTCTTCGTTGCCGTCCGAGTCGGTCGACTTCGGCGCGTCTGCTTTGTCCGTTGCTGCCTTCTCAGGGGCGGCCTTGGCCTTGCGAACAGTGCCCTTGGCATCGGCCGGAATGGACAACTCTTCGTAGAGGTGCGGCGAGCTGGAGTAGGTCTCGACCGGGTCGGGGATTCCGAGGCTCAGTGCCTTGTCGATGAGCTGCCAGCGAGGGATGTCGTCCCAGTCGACCAGCGTGACGGCGATGCCGGTGCGTCCGGCGCGGCCGGTACGACCGATGCGGTGGACGTAGGTCTTCTCGTCCTCGGGGCACTGGTAGTTGATGACGTGGGTGACGTCGTCGACGTCGATACCGCGGGCGGCGACGTCGGTGGCGACCAGAACGTCGACCTTGCCGTTACGGAAGCCCTTCAGCGCCTTTTCACGGGCGATCTGGCCGAGGTCACCGTGGACGGCACCGACGGAGAAGCCGCGTTCCGCGAGATCGTCGGCCACCTTCTGGGCTGTGCGCTTGGTGCGGGTGAAGATCATCGTCGCGCCGCGGCCTTCGGCCTGCAGGACGCGGGCGACCATCTCGGCCTTGTCGAGCGCGTGTGCACGGTAGATGTGCTGGCTGGTGCGATCGTGCACCGCGGAGGATTCGGCCTCTTCGGCGCGGATGTGCGTCGGCTGCGTCAGGAAGGTGCGAGCCAGGGTGATGATCGGGCCGGGCATCGTCGCGGAGAAGAGCATCGTCTGACGCTTGTCGGGGACCATGCCCATGAGGCGTTCGATGTCGGGGAGGAATCCCAGGTCGAGCATTTCGTCGGCCTCGTCGAGGACGAGAACGCCCACCTTGCCCAGGATCAGGTGCGACTGGTTGGCGAGGTCGAGCAGGCGACCCGGGGTGCCGACGACAACGTCGACGCCCTTCTGGAGTGCCGAGATCTGCGCCTCGTACGGACGGCCGCCGTAGATGGGCAGAACCTGGAGACCGCGGTCGCCGACCCGGAGGTACTTGCTGGCGTTCTCGAGGTCGCGGGCAACCTGGATGCACAGCTCGCGGGTGGGAACGATGATCAGAGCGCGGGGCGTGCCGTCGAGAACAGCCGTGCCGTTCTCGGCGGTGACGATGCGATGCAGGAGCGGGACGCCGAAACCGAAGGTCTTGCCCATTCCGGTGCGGGCCTGACCGATGAGGTCGTCACCGGCGAGAGCCAACGGAAGGGTGAGTTCCTGGATGGCGAAGGTGCGCTCGATGCCGATCTCGTTCAGTGCGCGGACGATTTCGTCGCGGACACCGAGTTCGGCGAAGCTCGGGGGTACATGGGTGTCGTCGAGCTGGACGGAAACGGTGTTCTCGGTTGCTTCGTCTTCGTGGTCGACAGTGATCTTGCTCAGGGGACTAGCCTTTCCTCGTGGCGGTACGCACGCACAAGGTAAGGGGCCAGGCCGTAAGTCGGCCGATGTCGATGCCCTCTTTCTCTTCGGTCATGCCTACGCCTCAGCACTGAATTCCACTCGGACGAATTCGAACCGTCCGGAGATCTCGGCGAAGCGGGCGACAACCGTCGATGCAGGTGCGCGCACATTATCGGTGGGGTTCGTGTGAATACAGCCGTCCCGGCTAACCAATTGGCCCGGGGGAACTGGCGAACTCCCAAGACCATTGTAGCTGCACGTTGTCCGTCCCTCGCGATGACATGTCGAAGATCACCGAATCGGACATGCGGTCCTTGCCGGTCGCGTCGGCCGTCGAAGCACTACAGTTCGTAGTCATGGGCGCACACGATCTTGATGCTTCGACGGACGCTGGAACCGGAGGCCGAGTCGCTTCCGATCACCCTGGCGTGATCGATTTGTTTGCCGTTCTCGCGTATGGCGAGATTTCGGCGTTCTACCGCTTGGCGGAGGACGCACAAATGGCACCGGACCTGCGAGGCAAGGTGGCGTTCGCCAGCATGGCCGCCGCCGAGATGGACCACTTCGAGACTCTGGAAACGGCGTTGACGGAACGTGGCCACGAGATCTTCGCCGTCATGGACCCGTTCGTTCGAGCTCTCGACAACTACCACGCGTCGACGACACCGTCGACGTGGCTGGAATCGCTCGTGAAGGCGTACGTCGGCGACGGAATCGCTGCCGACTTCTATCGCGAGATCGGGCACTCCCTCCCGGCGGATGTCGCGGAAATCGTCGAGGACGTGCTGTCCCAGACGGGCCACTCGGAGTTCGTGGTGCTCGAGGTGAAGGCAGCAGTGGAGGCCAGTACTCGCGCCAAGGACCGGTTGATGCTGTGGGGACGCCGTCTTCTGGGCGAAGCAATCACGCAGGCACAGTTCGTGCTGGCGCAGCGTGAAGATCTCACCGATCTGGTGATCTCCGCCTCCGGCGACCTCAACGGAGTTGTCGCGTTGTTCGACGGCATGCAGGCAAAGCATGCCGAGCGGATGGCGATTCTCGGACTCGTCTAGGTGCCTGTTCGCTCTGGGCACAGCGTGCAGAGGAGCGTGGGCGGTCGTTGCTGCATTAGCCTTGCGTCGACAACGGATGTAATTCACGAACAGTTCGGAGGTTGACCGTGGAGGTCAAGATCGGTGTAATCGACAGCCCGCGTGAGCTCATCGTCAACAGCGAACAGACCCCTGACGAGGTCGAGACACTGGTCGCGGCTGTCCTCGGTGGCCGCGAGCCGGTTCTGGCTCTCGTCGACGACAAGGGCCGCAAGTTCCTGGTGCAGGCTTCTCGTGTGGCGTACGTGGAGATCGGTCCGTCCGATATCCGCAAGGTCGGATTCGCGCCTACCGTCTGACGCGTAGCTGTAACAGCAGAATGGGCGGGCAGTCGTGAGACTGCCCGCCCATTCTCGTTCGGGTTCGGGTTCCGGTTACTTCGTTTCGGCTTGCAGCGGCACGTGTGAGAGACCGCCCCACGCGAGGGTCACGGTGATTTCCACGGCTTCTTCCTTCGGGATCGGCCGCGCGGCCTCGAGCCAGTACCGCGCAGTGAACTGGCTGGCACCGACAAGACCGACCGCAAGGATGCGCGCACGGTACGGATCGAGTCCGGAATCCTGACTCACCAGGTCGAACACGGCGTCGACGCAGGCTTCGGTGGCTTGTTCGACGCGTGTCTGGACCTGAGGTTCGCCCATGATGTCGGACTCGAACACCAGGCGGAAGCCCTGGGAGTCGTTGTCGACGAAGTCGAAGAACGCCTGGACCGCGGCGCGGACACGCTGTTTGTTGTCCGTCGTCGATCGCAGGGCCTGGCGTACACCCGAGATGAGGCTGTCGACGTAACTCTGCAGGACTGCGACGTACAGTTCGAGTTTGCCTGGGAAATGTTGGTACAGAACTGGCTTGCTGACACCGGCACATTCGGCGATCTCGTCCATGCCGGCCGAGTGGTACCCGTTCGCAACGAATACCTCACTTGCAGCTGCGAGGAGCTGGAGGCGGCGCGCATCGCGGGGGAGGCGGGTGCTGCGACGTGTTCCGGCAGGCTTGCCAGCCGTTGTACCGCGATCGGAGTCAGTCCGATCCGCGAGTTCTGTCATGTCGCTTCCAATCTGAGCAAAAGTAATTCGGTCGGCGCGCGGATCCGCGAGTCGCGTGTGCGTACCCGCCAGTATCCTCCGTCACACCGGTCGTAGCCGAATGAACGATACCGTGTGTCGCCCGGGCGAGTCGCGCGTGCCTCGGTGAGCGAGACCAGCGGTCTTTCTCGTTACAGGACGGGCTGCCATGACACGCCAGGACCAGCAAGTTTCGGTCAGCCCGGGCGAGCGACTTGCCGTGTGTGAGATTCTGGACGACGTGACTGACCCAGGGGGACCGCGCATGCGTGGACGAACTACGCAGAACCCTGAACGTGAGGAACGTCGAATGCGTAGCGGAACTGGAGCGCCTCGCGACGAACGTCGGCCGGAGGTGCCGGATGATCGTGCCTACGGCGAACGCGACTATCGCGGCATTTCCTCCCATCAGCCTTTGCGCGCCCAATGGGATCCGACCAAACGAGAAGTGGGCCGAACCCCGCGTAATCCGCGACCGGACCGGGCAGCGCGAAAGCAGAGCAAGCTCGGGCGCTTCGTCTCGACCTACGGTTGGCGGGCCTACGCGATTCCGGTTCTCGTGGTGCTCACCATTCTTGTGATCGTCGATGCGGTACGGCCGGACGCCACAGACTCCGCGAGCAAGACGTCGGCCACCGCCGACCTCGCGCACAGCACCGACGGAACCGATGTCATCGGTGCCCCACCGGCCGGAGACGGAACTTTTGCCTCGTCGATACCGTCCGGTGCCCTTCCCGACGGTGGTCCGTTCACCGTCGCGGGGGGTGGAACGTGGCACGTCGTACCAGGTACGACGGGCAAGGTCGGACAGGGAACCGAACGCGAGTTCACGTACACGGTCGAGATCGAGGACGGCGTCGACACGACCGGCTTCGGCGGAGACGAATCGTACGGACGCATGGTCGACCAGACTCTGGCCAATCCGAAGAGTTGGACCAACGATCCCAAGGTCGCGTTCCGGCGCGTCGACGCCGGCGAGCCGGACTTCCGGATCTCCTTGACCTCACAGATGACGATCCGCGAAGGCTGTGGATACGAAATCGAACTCGAAGGATCCTGCTACAACCCGAGCATGGACCGAGTCCTGCTCAACGAACCGCGATGGGTGCGAGGCGCCATTTCGTTCCAGGGCGACATCGGCTCGTATCGGCAGTATCAGATCAATCACGAGGTCGGCCATGCCATCGGATACGCCGCTCATCAGCCGTGCGAGACCGAAGGTGGACTCGCACCGATCATGATGCAGCAGACCTTCGGAACCGCGAACAACGACATCGCTAGGCTTGATCCCGAGGGCGTCGTTCCGATGAACGGACTCACGTGCCGCTTCAATCCGTGGCCGTACCCCCGAGCGTGACCGGATCGAGAATCCCTGATCTCGTCTTGAACTAGGAGTGTTTCGCGGTGTCTGCAACACCCGTCGTATTGCCACCACTGGTGGAGCCGGCAGCCGAGTTGAGCCGGGAGGAAGTTGCCAGATACAGCCGGCACCTGATCATCCCGAACGTAGGCATGACCGGTCAGAAGCGGCTCAAGAATGCACGAGTCCTGTTCATCGGCGCCGGTGGATTGGGTTCACCGGCACTGCTCTATCTCGCGGCCGCAGGAGTGGGCACCATCGGGATCGTCGAGTTCGACGAGGTCGACATGTCGAACCTGCAGCGTCAGGTGATTCACGGACGCTCCGACGTCGGACGCCCGAAGGCGCTCAGTGCGAAGGAGTCGATTCTCGAAATCAACGAGCACGTCGACGTCCGGTTGCACGAGTTCCGCCTGGACAACTCCAACGCGGTCGAACTGTTCTCCGAGTACGACCTGATCCTGGACGGTACGGACAACTTCGCGACGCGGTACCTCGTCAACGATGCTGCCGTCATCGCGGGAAAGCCGTACGTGTGGGGCTCGATCTACCGCTTCGAAGGGCAGGTCTCGGTCTTCTGGGAAGACGCCCCGGACGGCGCGGGACTGAACTATCGCGATCTTTACCCGGAGGCGCCGCCGCCAGGCATGGTCCCCTCGTGCGCCGAGGGTGGTGTGCTCGGAGTCCTGCCTGCGACCGTCGGTTCGATCATGGCGACCGAGGCGGTCAAGCTCATCACGGGGATCGGCGAACCGCTTCTCGGACGCCTGATGATCTACGACGCACTTGCGATGACGTTCCGGACGATCCGCCTTCAGCGTGATCCGACCCGCGTGCCCGTCACCGCCTTGATCGACTACGACGCGTTCTGCGGTGTCGTGTCCGAAGAGGCGAGTGCCGCTGCTGTCGGTTCGACGATCACGGCGCCCGAACTGGAGGCCATGATCGGCGAGGGACGGTCGATCGAGCTGGTCGACGTACGAGAACCGGTTGAATGGGACATCATGCATCTGCCGGGGGCCGTGCTGATCCCGAAGGACCGCATCCTGTCCGGTGAAGCTCTGGCGACGTTGCCGCAGAACAAGCAGATAGTGCTGTACTGCAAAACCGGCATTCGTTCCGCCGAGGCACTCGCATTTCTCAAGAACGCCGGTTTCTCCGACGCGGTCCACGTTCAAGGCGGCGCGATCGCCTGGGCGAACCAGGTGGATGCGAGTCTGCCGGTCTACTAGGCGCGCCTCGCGGGAGGCGGCGCCGCGCACCGGTAGCGTTGGGGTGTGAGCACAGGCCAACCTCCCCAGCACGTGTGCTCCACCTTCGGCCTCCGTGAAGTCGATCCCATCCCACTCGGTGCGGATTGGGACGGCGGGTGGCTGTGTGGAGACGTCGTCCTTTCAGCAGTCGCGGATCATGCCCGCGCAGCGTGGTCGGCGAAGGTGCGAGAGAACCTCGAAGTCGACGGCGTTCGGCTGGCTCGACCGGTGCGTTCGACCGACGGTCGTTACGTCGTCTCGGGCTGGCGTGCCGACACCTTCATCGTCGGATCGCCGGAACCACGTCACGACGAAGTGGTCTCGATGTCCTGCCGACTGCATGCGGCGACGGCCTCGCTCGAGCGCCCGCGCTTCCTTGCGCAACCGCCCGTGCCGCCGTGGGCCGAGGTCGACGTATTCGTCGCCGCTGATCGCGCGGCATGGGAAACGGTTCCGCTGAGGATCGCGAAGGGCGTCGAGCAACTCGAGACGCCCACTCCTGACGGTCGCAAAAGTCTGGAACTGATCGCCGGGCTCGCTACTTTGCGTAAGCCGGTGCAGAGCCCGGACCAGCTCGTGCACGGCGATCTGTTCGGGACAGTGCTGTTCTCGGGCAGTATGGCGCCCGGAATCACCGACATCACGCCGTATTGGCGGCCGGCTGCGTGGGCCGCCGCCGTCGCTGTGGTCGACGCGATCTCGTGGGGCGGTGCCGACGAGGCACTGGTCGGCCGGTGGGAAGATCTCCCCGAGTGGCCGCAGATGCTTCTACGTGCGGTGATGTTCCGCTTGGCAGTTCATGTTCTGCATCCTCGCTCGACGGCGGACGCGTTCCCGGGGTTGGCCCGTACGTCCGACATCGTGCGCTTGCTGCTCTAGATCGGGGCGCCGGTACCGAAGTCCGAGACCAGGCCCTCGAACAACTCGCGTGCGGCGTTCGAGGCGGCCACGGTGTTCCCGTCGACGACAGCGTTGACGAGGTTCGCGTGCTGCGAGTGGAATCCCTCGCCGGTCGCGTCGATGTGTTGTTGGATCGTGGTCTCGATGACCGGAAGCAGGGAGTCGTAGAACTCCAGGTAGACCTCGTTGTGGCTGGCCGCGACGATTGCTCGGTGCAGGGCGACGTCCGCGGTGGTGGCGGCGTCGACGTCCTGACCCTCCCACGAAGCGGTGCGAAGCTCGAGTAGCCGCGTCAGTTCGGCGATGTCGTCTTCGGTTCGCCGTGCGGCGGCCAGGGTGGCCGCGGTGATGTCGAGTGCGCGCCGAAGTTCGAGTACATCCCGCTGGTGGGCGCCGGCAAAGTAGTTGCCCAGAGTGCCACCGAGGTCGGAGACGGCAACGACGTAGGTGCCAGATCCTTGACGACGTTCCAGCATTCCGGCGTGAACGAGCGCCTGGACCGCCTCGCGCACGGTATTGCGACCGGTGCCGGTCAACTCCGACAGTTCCGGTTCGGTGGGGATTTTGGAACCGATCGGCCAGGTTCCGCTCCGGATCTCGTTGCGGAGTTGTTCGGTGACCTGCGAGATGAGACTTGCGCGTCGAACGGGTTGCACGTGGTTGTTTCCTCGGGTCCGGGTAAGTGGTGTGAATGTGACGTTAGATTACCGCGCTTGTGCGAGTTCGTCCGGTCATCCTATGATTTCCCGGTGACTGCTCAACTGGAGAGAACCGAAACCCGCTCGTTGGTACAAGGCCGTGTGCTCGTCTTCGCAGCGATTGCGATGTCTGCGCTCGTACTTCGACTTGCGGTGACCTCGTTCTCGCCCTTGGCGGCCGAGATTCGCGACGAGATCGGCTTCTCCGCCTCGATCGTCGGTGTCTTCGGCATGGTTCCGACCGCAATGTTCGCCATCTTCGGTCTCGTCACTCCCGCCATCGCGAAACGTATCGGGCTCGAGCGGACGGCCCTCGTCGCGATGCTCATGGCCGGCGTCGGAATGCTGTTGCGCGCCATGATGTCTCAGACATGGTCGTTGCTGGCCCTCTCGGCTCTGGCACTGGCAGGCATGGGAATCGGCAATGTCGTGATCCCGCCGTTGGTCAAGCGGTACTTCTCGGATCGCCTCGCCACCATGAGTTCGGTCTACATCGTGGCCGTGCAGATCGGCACCATCGTTCCGGCGTTCGTCGCAGTCCCGGTTGCCGACGCCTTCGGGTGGCGGTTCTCGATCGGCTGGTGGTCCGCCTTCGGCTTCGCCGCAGCAGTGCCGTGGTTGATCACCCTCGCTCGCTCGCGCAAGGCTCGCGCGAACGAAGCCGGGTCCGTCGAGAATGCATCGGATTCGGTTGCGGCAGTGGCAGAACAGCCACGCGGTCAGGTCTGGCGTTCTCCCGTGGCCTGGGGGATGGCCGGCATGTTCGGCATGACCTCACTGATCACGTATTCGATGTTCACGTGGATTCCCTCGATCCTTCGTGACGCCGGAGCCAGTGATGCCTTCGGCGGAACGATGGTCGGAATGTTCTCGGTGATCGGGCTCGTCGCAGCTTTCGGTGCACCGACGCTGTGCGCCCGCATGGCCAATCCCTTCCCTGTCGTGATCGCGTGTGCCGTCTGCTACCTGGTCGGCATGGGCGGGCTGTACTTTGCCCCGATGGCGGCGCCGGTCGTGTGGGTTGTCGTCCTGGGCCTCGGTCCGAGCACGTTCCCGATGTCGCTCACGCTGATCAACCTGCGTACTCGTTCGCACATCGGTTCCTCGGCACTGTCCGGCTTCACCCAGGGCATCGGCTACTCCGTGGCCTGCCTCGGTCCGCTCCTGTTCGGCGTTTTCCACGATGTGTCCGGTGGATACGCTGCGCCGTTCGGCCTGCTCGTCGTCGCTGTGATCGTGGTGCTCCTGGGTGCCTACCAGGCATGCAAGCCTCGGA
Organism: uncultured Rhodococcus sp.; assembly: GCF_963525155.1. Classification (NCBI taxonomy): domain Bacteria; kingdom Bacillati; phylum Actinomycetota; class Actinomycetes; order Mycobacteriales; family Nocardiaceae; genus Rhodococcus; species uncultured Rhodococcus sp. The sequence continues at coordinate 6,497 of NZ_CAURKP010000091.1, read as the reverse complement.
TGCTCGAGGATTCCTGGCACGCACCTGCGAAAAACTAGCTCACACCCGGTCTTGTTACCGGGTGAGGATCAATTGACTTCGCGGTCATCGCACGCAGCACCGGCGCAATAACCGTTTTCTACCTTTGGGTCTCCAACATATTCAGGAGGCCCTGGTGAGTCATTACATCGAGCATTGGGATGCAGAGGACGTCGACGCCTGGGAATCCGGCGGCAAGGACATCGCGAAGCGGAACCTGATCTGGTCAGTGGTAGCCGAACACGTCGGCTTCTCGATCTGGTCGATCTGGTCCGTGATGGTGTTGTTCATGCCGACGGATATCTACGGCATCGACGCGGCCGGAAAGTTCTTCCTCGTCGCAGTGCCCACACTTGTCGGGTCGGTCCTCCGTATTCCCTACACGGTTGCCACCGCACGGTTCGGCGGTCGTAACTGGACCGTCATGAGTGCGCTGTTCCTCTTCGTGCCAACACTTCTCACGCTCTACCTGATGATGAACCCGGGTGCGTCGTACACCACGTTCATGTTGGTAGCGGCCACTGCAGGTATCGGCGGCGGCAACTTCGCGTCGTCGATGACCAACATCAATGCCTTCTACCCGCAACGCCTCAAGGGGTGGGCGCTCGGTCTCAATGCCGGCGGCGGCAACATCGGTGTGCCGATGATCCAGCTGATCGGTCTGCTGGTGATCGCCACCGTCGGTAACCGCGCTCCGTGGATCGTCTGCGCCGTCTATCTCGTGTTCATTGCGGCCGCCGCCGTCGGTGCCGCGCTGTTCATGGACAACCTGGGCAACCAGAAGTCGGACCTGCGCTCGATGGCCAAGGCACTCAAGTTCTCCGAGTCGTGGGTGATCAGCTTCCTGTACATCGGTACGTTCGGTTCCTTCATCGGATTCAGCTTCGCCTTCGGTCAGGTTCTGCAGATCAACTTCCTCGCCGGCGGTGCCACTCCGGCCGCGGCGGCGCTGCATGCAGCACAGATCGCCTTCATCGGACCACTCCTCGGTTCGATCGCCCGGCCGCTCGGTGGCAAACTGGCCGACCGCATCGGCGGCGGCAAGATCACCATGTGGACGTTTGTCGCCATGGCATTCGCGGCATCGATACTCGTGACGGCCGGAACGATGGACGACAACACCGCCGGCGTCGCCAGCGCCGGGATCATGGTGACATTCGTTCTCGGCTTCATCGCCCTGTTCCTGCTCTCGGGCATCGGAAACGGATCCGTCTACAAGATGATCCCGGCGATCTTCGAGGCGAAGGCTCAGAGCTTCAATCACATGGATCGAAGCGAGAAGGCAACGTGGTCGCGCAGTATCTCCGGCGCTCTCATCGGATTTGCCGGTGCGGTAGGCGGTTTGGGCGGCGTCGGTATCAACCTGGTGCTGCGCGCGTCGTACAGCAGCCCCGCGAAGTCGGCGACCATGGCCTTCTGGGTGTTCCTGGCCTTCTACATCGCCTGCATCGCAGTCACCTGGTTCGTCTTCCTGCGCAAGCCGTCGACGCTGACCACAGACGTCGACGAGGCGAAGGTCGCAGTCACGGCGTGAGCGGTCCGCAGAATCTCAGAACTATCTTGTACCTCAGGAAGTAGGCGTCATGAGCAAGTCGGTTGTTGTCATCGGACACGGAATGGTCGGACACCGATTCGTCGAGGCACTGCGTTCGCGCGACGAAGCGAACAACTGGTCGGTGACCGTACTCTGCGACGAGCAGTACGCAGCGTACGACCGAGTCGGGCTGTCCTCGTACGTCGGAGCGTGGGACCCCAAGGAATTGGCTCTGGCCGGCAACGATTACGACGGCGACAGCCTGGTCGACCTCCGTGTGGGGGAAGGCGCGCTCTCGATCGACAAAGATGCACGCACGGTCACGACGACAACCGGCGAGACGATCTCCTACGACGCTCTGGTGATGGCGACCGGTTCGTATCCGTTCGTGCCACCCGTGCCGGGGCACGAGGGCGACGGATGTTTTGTCTACCGCACCCTCGACGACCTCGACGGTATCCGGGCCGCCGCCGAGAAGGCTGGTCCTGGCGCTGTCGGCGTCGTGGTGGGCGGAGGTTTGCTTGGACTCGAGGCCGCAAATGCTCTCTCGCTCATGGGGATGACGGCACACGTCGTCGAACACAATGCGCGATTGATGCCGATGCAGGTCGACGAGGGTGGTGGCGCACTGCTCGCTCGCCTCGTCACCGAACTCGGGCTCACTGTCCACACCGGTGTCGGGACGGCGGGAATTTCGCAGGCCGACAATGGAATCGTGGTCGAACTCTCCGACGGCTCCACCATCGACGCGTCGCTGCTCGTCTTCTCCGCCGGAGTACGTCCGCGTGATCAGCTGGCCCGCGACGCCGGCATCGCAGTGGGGGAGCGCGGTGGCATTCTGACCGACCTCGGCTGCGTGACGTCGGACGAGAACATCTATGCCGTCGGCGAATGTGCTGCGGTGGAAGGCCGTTGCTACGGTCTGGTCGCTCCCGGTTACACGACGGCCGAGATCGTGGCCGATCGTCTGCTCGGCGGCGCCGCGGATTTCCCGGGCGCGGACATGTCCACCAAGCTCAAGCTCATGGGCGTCGACGTCGCCAGTTTCGGTGACGCGATGGCGACCTCACCGGGCGCCCTCGAAGTCGTCCTCAGCGACGCGTCCAAGGGGACGTACGCAAAGCTCGTGGTCTCCGACGACGCGAAGATCCTGCTCGGCGGCATTCTTGTCGGTGACGCATCGGCCTACGCGTCGCTGCGCCCGCTGGTCGGTCGCGAACTACCCGGTGACCCGGCGACATTGATCTCGCCTGCGGGGGAGAAGCCGGGTGCAGGCTCGCTGCCCGACGACGCCGAGGTGTGCTCGTGCAACGCCGTGACGAAGGGAGCCATCTGCGGTGCAATCGCAGCCGGCGCATGCGACATCGCTTCGGTGAAGGCGTGCACCAGCGCCGGAACCACTTGTGGCGGTTGCCTTCCCACCGTGAAGCAGCTGCTGGCCGATTCCGGCGTCGTGATGTCGAAGGCACTGTGCGAACATTTCGCGCAGTCGCGGGCCGAGTTGTTCCAGATCGTCCAGTCGACGCAGACCAGAACCTTCTCGGCGCTGATCGCCAAGTACGGCAAGGGCGCCGGTTGCGACATCTGCAAGCCCGTAGTCGCTTCGATTCTGGCATCGACGGACTCCGATCACATCCTGCACCGCCAGCAGGCGTCGTTGCAGGACACCAACGATCACTTCCTCGCGAACATCCAGAAGAACGGTACGTACTCCGTGGTACCTCGGATGCCGGGCGGCGAGGTCACGGGTGAGCAACTCATCGTCATCGGAGAAGTGGCGCGAGACTTCGGCTTGTACACGAAGGTGACCGGCGGTCAGCGCATCGACTTGTTCGGTGCCCGCGTCGAACAGTTGCCCGCGATCTGGAAGCGCCTCGTCGACGCCGGGATGGAATCGGGTCAGGCGTACGGCAAGTCCCTCCGGACGGTCAAGAGCTGCGTCGGTTCGAGTTGGTGCCGCTACGGTGTCCAGGATTCGGTGGGTATGGCCGTCGACCTCGAGAATCGCTACCGCGGTCTGCGTTCGCCGCACAAGATCAAGTTCGGCGTCTCGGGTTGCGCCCGTGAATGTGCCGAAGCGCGCGGCAAGGACGTCGGCGTCATCGCGACGGAGAACGGTTGGAATCTGTATGTGGGCGGTAACGGCGGACAGTCGCCCAAACACGCTCAGCTGCTTGCCGGAGGCCTCGACGACGCGACCTTGGTCAAGTACATCGACCGCTACCTCATGTTCTACATCCGTACTGCCGATCGCCTCCAGCGCACGGCGCCGTGGGTCGAATCACTCGAAGGCGGACTCGATCACCTCAAGGCCGTGATTTGTGAAGACAGCCTGGGTATCGGCGAGGAACTCGAGGCACTGATGGCCAAGCACGTCGAGGGTTACCAGGACGAATGGGCCGGTGTGCTGGGTGATCCGGAGAAATTGTCGAGGTTCGTCTCGTTCGTCAACGCACCGGAAGAAGCCGACCCGACGGTTGTGTTCGACGAGACCGGAGTGCGCAAGGTTCCGGTCCTGATGGGCATGCCGAGCATCCCCACGCGCCGGTAATAGTCGCGTAACCCGTGGGAAACACGGGATCCGTAGAAACGTAGACAAGAACCCGCGCGACGTTGTCGCCGGATCGACAGGAGGACTTCGATGAGTGTCATCGATGCGCAGATCGCCAAGCTGGATTCGGATCGACTCGAATGGACGTCGGCCTGCCCGCTGAGCCATCTGATCCCTGGACGCGGAGTTGCCGTGCTTCTTCGCGGCGGCGAGCAGGTGGCGCTGTTCCTACTCGAGGACGGCACACTCCGGGCTGTCAGCAACTTCGATCCGTACGGCCGCGCCGCGGTGATGTCTCGCGGACTCGTCGGCGACCGGGACGGTGAGCCGATCGTGGTCTCGCCACTGCTCAAGCAGGCGTTCTCGCTGGTCGACGGCCGGGCGCTGGACGACTCGTCGGTTGCGCTGCCGGTGTACGGCGTTCGCGTGTGGGCTGGAGTCGTTCAGGTACACAGCTTGCAGATGCAGGGTGTTCGCTCGACTGTCGCCGATGCAGTCTCGTGAGTGACGACATGCCGTTGGCTGGATTCACGGTAGGTATCACTGCTTCGCGCCGCGCCGAGGAGTTCGCGACCTTGCTGACTCGTCGGGGAGCGGATGTCGTTCACGCTCCGGCGATTCGAATCATTCCGTTGGCCGACGACCGTGAGCTCGAAAGGGTGACACAGCAGATCATCTCGGATCCTCCCGAGGTGGTTGTCGCCACCACCGGGATCGGATTCCGGGGTTGGCTGGAAGCAGCCGACGGGTGGGGTGAGGCGGAAAATCTCGGATCCGCGTTGGGCTCGGCTCGTCTGCTCGCGCGCGGACCCAAGGCCAAGGGAGCAATCCGCGCGGCCGATCTTCGTGAGGAATGGTCACCGGCATCCGAGTCTTCCGCCGAGGTGCTCGAACATCTTCTGGCAGAAGGTGTCTCGGGAAAGCGGATCGCTGTACAACTGCATGGTGCGACCACCGAGTGGGAGCCGATTCCCGACTTCTGTCAGGTGTTGCGCGAGGCCGGCGCCGAGGTCATCGCGGTGCCCGTCTATCGATGGGAACCGCCGGAGGATCCGACGCTGCTCGACCGGATGATCGACGCCATAGCGTCAGCCGGAATCGACGCCGTCAGTTTCACCAGTGCACCGGCCGTAGCCTCGATGTTGATGCGAGCCGACAAGACCGGGGATCTCGGAGACATTCTCGACGCGATGCGGGGTCCGGTGGCGGCCATGTGCGTCGGCCCGGTCACCTCGGCGCCGCTCGAAGCCTTGAATGTACCGACCACAGCCCCGGCGCGGGCACGTCTGGGCGCGCTCGCGCGACACATCGTCGACGAACTCCCGCAGCGAGCCAACAAGATTCAAGCCGGCGAACACGAAATCAGCATTCGCGGCGGTTGCGTAGTCGTGGACGGTGAAGTGAAGCAATTGCCGCCGGCTGCGATGTCGTTGATCCGCACTCTCGGTGCGAGTCCCGGTCGAGTCGTCTCCCGCGACGAACTGCTGGCTTCTCTTCCCGGCGGCGGCGGGGACACCCACGCCGTCGAGACCGCCGTCGCCCGATTGCGCGCGTGCCTCGGCGCGCCCAAAGCCGTTCAGACGGTGGTCAAGCGGGGCTATCGACTTGCCCTCGACCCCGGCGACTACGTACAGAATCCAGGTGACTATGCAACGCGATGACGATGTCCTCGTCCTGGTAGCTCATGGCACGCGTAGTGCACGTGGCGTGGAAATGGTTGCCGCGCTTGCCGACGCCGTCGGCACGCGCGTCGGACGCACGCGCGTTGCCTTTGTCGATGTGCTCGGTCCGTCACCTTCGGAAGTCCTCCGGGACACTCCGGGGCGAGCGATTCTCGTACCGGCCTTCTTGGCGTCCGGCTACCACGTTCACACCGATGTTCGACGCGAAGTGGCGATCAGTGAGCACTCGGCTGTGAGTGTGACGCCGGCACTCGGACCCGATCCGGCGCTTGCACGCGTGTTGCTTCGGCGCTTGACCGAAGCGGGGTGGAATCCGGGTGACGCGACAGTGCTTGCTGCCGCCGGGTCCTCCGATGCGCGGGCGCTGCGAGACGTCGAGCGTGCTGCGCTGATGCTTGCCGAAGCGGCGGGGACTCGTGTCGACATCGGGTACATCGCGACCGGGGAGCCGAAGGTAGCCGATGTTGTTGCAGCAGCACGCGTTCGCGGCGCGAAGCGAGTTTTTGTCGCCTCGTACCTCCTCGCGCACGGGCTGTTCCACGAAAGGTTGCACGCTGCAGGAGCCGATGGTGTGACCGAACCGCTCGGCGTCGATCCGGGAGTGGTGGACCTTGTCGTGAATCGGTATGAGAGTGCGCGAAGGGAACTAGTATCGCTGCATGACGTCTCACTCCGTAACGCCGACGTATGCCGACCTGGTCGCAGCAGTTCG
>NZ_CAURKP010000090.1:0-22908 GCF_963525155.1 uncultured Rhodococcus sp. | reverse complement strand
AGTCCGGTGGCCTTGACGGCAGGTTCGGGTTCGGATGTCACCTTGCTAGGCACGGGTGTGCCGGTCGAACTGTGCTTCGCGGTCACGCTGCCCGCCGGAGTCGACCCCTCGATCGTGTCGGGCAAGGACACCGGGCGCTTGCTCTGGCAGTTCACCGGCCAGTCCACCCCCTGACGCCTGCGTGGTCACACGGCGAATGCGTCAGGTGTACGCACTGGCGGCCTCGGGACTCGTCCTGGGTATCGGTGCAACCACCGTGGCTGCCAGTTGGGTGGACAGCACGATGGGCGATGCATCGTTTCGCACCGGAACCTTCGGAATCGAGTCGAACGTCGGCGGTGGATGGTCGTCGCATGCATCCAGTGCCCCTGGCATTTTCACGTACACACCCTCGGCGCTCCTGATTCGCCCCGGTGCGTTCTCGTACGGCCCGATATCTCTTCGAACAGTGCCGGTCTCGCCGGCAGCATCCGTCACTCTGCAGGCGGCCACGGTTGCCGGCGACTCCGCTCTGGCGTCGGCGCTTCGGTATCGGGTGGTCAAGTCGACGACCTGTGATGCGTCAGCCTTCTCCACGGGAACACCACAATTCGTGGTGGGAAGTGCGACGGTGTTTCCGTCGCTCTCAACTGGTTCCGCAGTCGGGGCCATCGCGCTACCCGCCGGTGGAGCGTCCCCGGGCGCCGCGGTGGCGCTGTGCTTCGAGATTTCGCTGCCCGGAACCTCGGCTAATTGGAGTAACTCGGCGTTGATCGGTAAAACGGCAACTCCCACTTGGCAGTTCAGTGCAACACCCTGAAGGAGCTGCAATGCCAACACATGCCCGGGCAACACATGCCCGGACGAAGAAGCGTTCGGTCCCCACGATCATCGGGGACTGCATCCTTCAGGTTCTCGCTGCCGGTGGGGTTGTTTGTATCGCTTTGGTGATCTGTGCCGTCGCCTTCGACATCACACTGATCATGTTCAAGACCGGATCGATGTCGCCGACCATTCCGACCGGATCTCTGGCAGTTGTACGGGAAGTACCGGCAGATTCCGTCGAGGTGGGCGACGTCGTCACCGTCGATCGGGGAGTGTCCGAACTGCCGGTGACCCACCGGGTCGTCTCCGCTCGTACCCAGGACAACGGCATCACGATTCTCGATCTCAAGGGTGATGCCAACGCTTCGGCTGATCCCGCGGTATACGAGGTCACCACGGTCCGAAAGGTGCTCTGGCACGTTCCGGGATTGGCGCGGGTGATCGTCTACTTCTCGAATCCTCTTGTTCTGGGGGCGATCACGCTGACCATGGCCGCTTTGGTGGTCGCGGTATTCTGGCCGCGCAATACCGATGACGACGATGATGCCGACTCGGCCGACCCGAAAACCGAACCCATTCAGGTTCTTCTACCGCCAGACGGCGGTAGACAATGAAGCGTCGCCACCTGTTTTCAGTCATCGTATTGGCAGTTGCGGTTGTTCTGGGCTCTGGTTTCTCGTCTCACCCACTCCTCGGAGAGACAGAAGCGGCGTGGACAGACTCCGAGTACGTTACCGGCCCGATTTCCACCGGTTCATGGACGACGAGTGGGTACGGCAGATCGACGTCGGGCAAAGGAACAGCGACCGGCGGATTGATAACTCTCGGAGGAAATCTCGGCGGTTCGCTGGTTGAACATCCGACCGTGCAAACTCAGCTGGCACCGGGCAAGGCCACGGGGACGGTTTCGTTGGCGGACAATTCCGGTGTGCTGCTGGGGCTGCCCGCGCTCAGCCGCACGGGTAGTGCCGTTCAGTGCGCCGCGTATCTCGTAGGAGCATCGGCATCGTCCCCATGTGGGGCGGCTGGGTCGGATGCGGACGCGGAAACTACATCTACATTGGGTTTGCAATTGAATCTGGTTTCGGTACTGGGGATCACGTTGATACCGGCGGACGCCATCACGAGCACGAGCGTCAAGACAAACGCCCGCTGTGCGAGTACTTCTGCTGCTACAGATCAGCCGACGGGAACCGTGAAAGTCGGCGGCGCCACAGTTGCCATCCCGGCAGTGGGCGCAAACGGTTCGGCCACGTCGACGTCGCCGACTAGTGCAACATTCGTGATGGCGAATGTCCCACTGCTCGCGCGGGTAGAAGCGCGCTTCTCGAACATCAAGGTCACCAGTACCCGAGCGGCGTCCAGTTCTGCGCCTTTTGTCGCGTCCTCCACTGTTTCAGTGAGCTTCACAGTTGAGGCCGTAACCATCGCGTTGTCGGTCTTGGGCGAAGGGCTGGTCACAGTGATCCTGGGATCGACGAACATATCCGTCAATCTGTCGGCCGCTCAGTGCGGACTTGATTCTTCACCCCCGGCGACGCCGCTGAGTCTTGCCGCCGGCGGACAGTTGGCTCGAGCCGCGGGGCCGACACAGACAGCACCGGCAACACCGACAGCTGTTCCCGTGACGACCACGCCGACTACGGCAACGACGACTCCTGAACCTACAACTCCTGAACCTACGACTCCTGAACCTACGACGGGTGAACCCACCAAAACATCTGCCCCTGAGGCCACAACGACCAGCGCGGCTGTAACTACCAGTGTGGCTGCAATCACCCCGACAACGACAGCCACACCAATTACGAGCACACCGGCTCCGGCAGATCCAATCGGGACAGCGATCCACGGCCCTGCCGATTCGAGCATCTCCGCCTTCACCACGGATACCGGGCTCTCCTGCGAGGTTGCTCCTGACGCGGACTACTCGCGCGAAGTTGCAGTCGAATGCTCGGACGGCACAACGGGTACGGTCCCCGGTTCTGAACTCGGCCCGCAGCCAACCGTAGCGGGGGAGTATCTGCTGGTCCCCCTGACGAGAGACCACGTCACCGAAGTCTTCACCCTGAAGTCAGCGACACGACGCTGATCAGTTACGCACGGCATTGGCCATTGCGGCCAACGAGAGGGCCTGCCGAGCGCGGTCGAGGACGACCGTGCGAGAGATGTCGATGTGCGACACGAGTGCCTCGTGTGCTTGCAGAATCTTGCCGTCCAGAACCAGCTCGACGACGGCGATATGTTCCTCCACGGTGGCCTTCATACGGTCGGGAGTCAGGTAGTCGAACATCCGCACGGGGCGCAGCTTCGAGTTGACGGCCTGCAAGGCGTCGACCAACGCATGGTTTCCGGACGAGGCGAGGAGCGCGATGTGGAACTCCTCGTCGAGCGTCACGAAGCCGGCGTCCGGTACCGGCATCTGTTTGAGAAATGCGTACCACTTGTCGAGTTCGGAACCGAGCGCGTCTCGATCATGAGCGGGGGCCTCACCGTCTAGTACCCGCCGAAGCCCGTGCACTTCGAGGAGTATGCGCAGCTCGTAGAGGCCACCCAACTCGTCGAGGTGCGGTCGGTACGGAAAGAGTCCGTGTTCGTCGCGCTCGACCAACCCGTCGGATTCCAACTTCGCGAGCGCTTCGCGCACCGGTGTTCGCGAGACACCGTAGAGATGAGCCAACCGTTCTTCGCCGAGTCGTTCGGATGGCGCGATCTGACCCGACATCAGATCGTTTCGGATCGACCGGTAAACCTGTTCGCGCAGCGGGGGCCGCACACTCATGTCAGATTGCCATCGCTCGACGAACCGCCTCGGTGGACGTGGTGCCGCCCTCACCGGTCGAGGTCACATGTCCGGCCGCGAGAATGCTGTAATGCTGAGCAGATTGGAGCGCGAAACCGATGTGCTGCTCGACGAGGAGGACACCGAGATCGCCGCGCTCGGTGAGTTCCATTACTGTTCTTTCGATTTCGGCGACCACGTTGGGTTGAATGCCCTCGGTCGGCTCGTCCAGAATGAGGATCTTGGGCTCGGTGATCAGGGCGCGAGCGATGGCAAGCTGTTGTCGCTGCCCACCGGAGAGAAGTCCCGCGCGACGGTCGAGGAGCGTGGTGAGTGCGGGAAACAGATCCAATGCCTCTGCGATGAGTGCCTTTCCGCGTTTGCGCCCGTCGGCGACCACCCGAAGATTCTCGGCAGTTGTCAGCTGTCCGAACGACTGCTGACCCTGGGGTACGTAGGCAAGTCCGCGAGCGACGCGGGCGCTCGGCCGTAGACCGGTGATGTCCTCACCGTTCAGAAGTACCTTTCCCCGTGTAGGTTTGATCAGACCGACGGCGGCGCGCAGCAAGGTGGTTTTACCCGCACCGTTGTGACCCATGACTGCCGCAACTCCGTCGCTGGGAACCAGCAGGGATACGCCGTGGATCACTTCGGTGCGTCCGTAGCCGGCGCGGATGTCGACGAGCTCGAGCATGATTCAGTCCTCCGGGGTCGGTTCGGTGTCGGCGCCGAGATCGGTTCCGGCAGCGGCTGTGCCGAGGTAGACCTCTTGCACCTTGGGGTCGGCTTGGACCTCCGCCACAGTTCCTTCGGCAAGCACTTTCCCAGCGGCGAGCACTGTGACGGACGTGGCGAAGGATCGCATGAAGTCCATGTCGTGCTCGACTACGACGACGGTTCGCGCACCGCCGATGCGCCGCAGAAGGTTCCCGGTCTCCTCGCGCTCCTCGAGGCTCATGCCTGCGACGGGCTCGTCGAGCAGGAGCACGGAACAGTTCTGTACCAACAACATTCCGATTTCGAGCCACTGCTTCTGTCCGTGCGCCAGAATGCCTGCGGCGGTGTCCCTGAGGTGCTCCAACCCGGTTGTCTCCAGCGCCTCTTCGATCTCGGGAAGCACACCTTTGCGTTTTCTGAGCAGGTTCCACGGTGATCGGCCGGCTCCGGCCGCGATGTCGAGATTCTGCAGCACCGAGAGCTCTTCGAAGACGCTTGCCGTCTGGAAGGTTCGCCCGACGCCGAGGCGGGCGATCTTGTGAACCTTCTTGCCGAGCAGTTGCTCGCCGGACTTCGTGATGGAACCCGTCGCGGGAACGAGTCCGGTGATGGCGTCGACCAACGTTGTCTTTCCAGCCCCGTTCGGGCCGATGAGAAACCTCAGGTCGCCCTGCATGAGGGTCAAGTCGACGCCGTCGACGGCCTTGAAACCGTCGAAGCTGACCGAAAGATTTCGTACTTCGAGGTACTCGGACGACATTCCGGCGTTGCCACCCAGTGCCGGTGTGGGTTCGCTGGTGGCGGTTGTGTTGGTCATGACGACACCTCCACTGGTTCGGGTTGGGAGACCTTGACCGGCGGGTCGGCCGGGGTCTCACGCTTCTTGCGGTGGCGCATCAGGGCGAACAATCCGGCCACACCTGCCGGGAAGAACCCGACCACGACGATGAACATCAACCCTTGTGCGTAGATCCATCCCGAAGGGAGTTTCTCCGAGAATGTCGACTGCGCCCACGCGACGCCGATCGCACCGAGTACCGGACCCAGAAGCGTTGCGCGGCCACCGATCGCGACCCCGATGAGAAAGGCGATTGACGGAACGATCCCGACGTCGGCGGGGGAGATGATGCCCACGATCGGAACGAACAGCGCACCGGCGATACCGGCGAGGAACGCCGCGGTCACGTAGGCGACCAGTTTGATGTTCGCCGGATCGTATCCGAGGAAACGTACGCGCTCCTCTTGATCGCGGACGGCGACGAGGAGTTCGCCGTATCGGGAGTTCATCAGCTGGCGAATCAGAGCGACCGATGCGAGAAGAACTCCGGCGGCGATGAAGAACAACATCTGCTTGTTCGCCGGATCGTTGAGGTTGAAACCGAAGAACGTGCGAAAGCGGTTGAGGCCGTTGCTGCCACCGATCGACTGCTGGCCGATCAAGAGGATCGCGAAAGCCGCGGCGAGTGCTTGCGAGAGGATCGCGAAGTACGCGCCCTTGACTCTCCGCTTGAACACACCGAGTCCGAGGAGAAAGGCAACAGCGGCCGGCAGGAAAAGGATGGCGAAGATCGCCACGAATGGCGAGGCGAACGGTTGCCAGTATCCCGGCAGTTCGGTCTTGCCGGCGATGGACATGAAGTCCGGGACCGCGTCGCCCTTGAGTTCGGCATCGGCGATCTTGAGGTGCATCGCCATCACGTATGCGCCGATTCCGAAGAAGACGCCCTGGCCGAGCGTGAGCATTCCGCCTCTGCCCCAAGCCAAGCCGATACCGACAGCGACTATGGCGAAGCACAGGAATTTGGCCAACAGTGACAGCCTGAAGTCCGAGAGCACAGCCGGAGCGACGGCGAACAGCACGATCGCGGCAAGTGCGAAACCGCCCCACACCCGAATTCGGGAATTGTTCAGGATGCTCATACGAGGCTCCTCGTCTTGACTGCGAACAGGCCCTGCGGCCGAACTTGAAGGAAGACGACGATGATGACGAACACGATCACCTTCGCGATCGACGCTGTCGTCGAGTACTCGATGAACGAGTTCAAGATGCCGAGGGCGAAGGCTGCGATCACGGCTCCCTTCATCTGACCGAGACCGCCGACGACAACAACCAGGAAGGCGTCGATCAGATAGGACTGGCCGATGGTCGGGCTGGTGGAACCGATGAGCGTCAACGCGACACCCGCGACGCCGGCGAGCCCGGAACCGAGGAAGAAGGTCGTGATGTCCGTACGACGAGAGGAGATTCCGCTCGTCTCGGCCAGATCGCGATTCTGGACGACGGCCCGGATGCGTCTACCCATCGACGACTGCTTCAGTGCGACCGAAAGTGCGATCACCGCTGCGATCGCCAACACCAGAATGAAGATGCGGGTTTTCGGCACCACGGCGCCGAAAATATCGACCCCGCCCGAAAGCCAGCTCGGCGCCGAAACATTGACTGCCGGCGCGCCGAAGATGTCGCGCGCCAACTGCTGAAGGATCAATCCGACGCCGAATGTCACCAACAGGGTGTCGAGGGGTCGGTGGTACATCCGCGATACCAGGACCACTTCGAGCAAGACACCCATCAGTCCGCCGACGACGAAACCGACGAGCAGAGAAATGATCAACGATCCCGTTGCATTCGAGATCACCTGCTGCACTACATATGCGGTGTACGAGCCGGCCATGATGAACTCGCCGTGTGCCATGTTGATGACACCCATCTGCCCGAACGTGAGAGACAACCCCAACGCTGCCAACAGGAGAATCGATCCGATACTCAAACCCGTGAACAACTGCCCGATCACAACATCCATGACAGACGCTCCACCTCTCTACTCGTCGATTCCGTCAATTCCGCCTTTCGTCGATCAGCTACCGAGGCCCTCAGCCCAGGGGTAGTTCTTCAGGTACGGATCCGGCTCGATCGGCTGTCCCGAATCCCAGACCGTGTAGATCAGTCCGTCGGAACGGATTTCGCCGATCCGGGCAGTCTTGGTGATGTGGTGGTTGTCGCCGTCGATGGTGACGAGTCCTTCGGGCGCCTGGAAGGTCACACCGTCGGCGTTGTCCTGAATATCCTTGACCGCAAACGAGTTGGCCTTCTCGACGGTGTTCTTCCAGAGGTAGACGGAGGTGTATGCCGCTTCCATCGGATCGGACGTGGGCTTGTCCTGGCCGAACTTTGCCTTGTACGCCGCGACGAACTTCTTGTTCTCGGGGGAGTCGATGGTCTGGTAGTAGTTCCACGCCGTCAGCTGGCCTTCGACGTTCTGGACTCCGATACCACCGACCTCTTCCTCCGCAATGGAGACGGAGACGACGGGCATGTCGGCAGGCTTCAGGCCGACATTCGAGTATTCACGGAAGAACGCAACGTTGGAATCGCCGTTGAGTGTGTTGAACACGGCATCGGCGTCGGCTGTGCGGACCTTGTTCACGATGGTGGAGAAGTCGGTCGAACCCAGAGGCGTGTAATCCTCGCCCTTGATCTCGATGCCGTTCGCTGCCGCGTACGCCTTGATGATGCGGTTGGCGGTCTGCGGGAACACGTAGTCGCTGCCGACCAGATACAGCGACTTGACGCCCTTCTCCTTCAGGTAATCCAGAGCCGGGATGATCTGCTGGTTGGTCGTTGCGCCCGTGTAGAAGATGTTCTTCGAATCTTCCAGTCCCTCGTACTGGACCGGGTAGTAGAGCAAAGAGTTGTTGTCCTCGAACACGGGCAGCATGGCCTTGCGGCTCGAGGAGGTCCAGCCACCGAAAACTGCTGCGACGCAATCGCTGCTGATCAGTTTCTCTGCCTTCTCGGCGAACACTGTCGGCTCCGACGCGCCGTCCTCTGCCACGATCTGGATCTTCTTACCCAGTACACCGCCGGAATCGTTGATCTCCTGCACCGCCAACGAGATGGAGTCGCGGACCGTCACTTCACTGATGGCCATGGTGCCCGAGAGTGAATTCAGGGAACCGACCTTGATCGTGTCCCCCGAGGTGTCGACGCACGACGTAGCCGTCGAATCTCCCGATGCGGTGTCTGTTGCCTTGCTTCCGCAGCCGGTGAGAACCAAGCCCAGCGCGGCGAGAGCGGCCGGCGCGGCAAGGGTGCGCTTCGAGAAGGTTCGCATGTACGGGCCTTTCGTGTCGATGGCTCTGGCAGACAATGGCTCTGACAGATCTGTATCCGGAGTGCGTATACAACGCTGTATTCGTCGAGTGCACAGAGTAGGTGGAAGTTGTTGCGGTGGAATGACTGTCGGTGACAAGTGTGTGTCCGGTGTTTCGATTGGGTGTCCAGGACCTCACACCGCAGGTCAGCGAGGGTGCGGTGTTAGCATCGACGAGAAATTGATCAAGCACTCGCTTGACGATCGGAACGTCGGAAGGATCTTCTCGTGCGCTCGACCCGACGGGACGAAATACTCGCTCATGCGGCCAAGCTGTTCAGTGAGCGGGGAATCGCCGCGACGACGGTGCGAGACATCGCCGACGAAGTCGGGATCCTCTCCGGCAGCCTCTATCACTACTTCGACTCCAAGGATGCGATAGCCAACGAGATCGTCGTCCGGATCCTCGAAGACCTCAACGTCCGGTACGAGGACTCGATCGAACCGGAAGGTTCGGCTCGAAATCGCCTGGCCACGATGGTGTCGGTCTCTTTTGCCTCGGCGGTGGATCACCCGTATGCCACGGAGGTCTATCAGGGAGAAGCCATACTTTCGTCGCAACCGGCGGACGCGCCCATCACCATCCTGGTTCAGAAGGCACACAGCTACTGGCGATCGGCTATCGCTCGCGGAATTGCCGACGCGGAGTTTCGGGAAGACATCGATCCCGAACAGTTTCACCGTCTCCTGCGTGAATCCGTCTGGTCCACCGTCGCGCAGTATCGCCCGCAGCTTTCCGAATTGGCCGAAGATCTGCAGCGCAATCTGATTTCGGTTTTCCTGGACGGCTTTGCCGCACGTTCCGTCGACGGCGAGCCGGTGGCACGCATTGCGCGGCGCACGGCGAAGAAGGAAGCGCAGACCGAATCTCCCGACTCGGACCTTGCCGAACTCCGCTCTGATGTCGACGAATTGAAGTCCGTCATTCGCGAACTCAGCTCCTCGATCCGGCAGCTGCAGAAGCCGTAACACCGCAGTTCCGGCGCGTGTAGTTCGGATTTTGACTATCAGTGTGACCCAGTGCATACTTCTGTCCACACTCGTAAATCAAGCGCTTGTTTGATTTACCAAGCACAGTTTGGACGGGAGTTCGATGTGAGACTCGGAAAGGCGATCGCCGTCTGCGCGGCAGTGGTCCTCGGGGCGAGCGCGTGCGCATCTGCCGGTGTCATTCCCGAAGACACCATCGTCATCGGTTTGGACGAGGACTCCACCGGGCCCGGTGCGTCGTACAGCACGATCGCCGGCAAGACGGTGCGGATGACCGTCGACCTGATCAACCAGGCGGGCGGAATCAACGGTAAGCAAGTCGAATTGGTTGTCGAGAACGACGAGAGCAGTCCCACCAAGACCCCGTCGATCATTCGGAAGTTGGTCGATCACGGATCAAGTGCGGTCATCCTCGCTACGGGCAGCGGGTCGGTGCTGCAGGCCAAGTCGATTCTCCAGCAGTCGAAGATTCCCGCGATCGCTCCGGTCGTTCTCAGCGACGCCTTTGCCTCGGCGCCCGACAACGACTTCTCGTTCATGATTCCGAACTCGTTGAAGCAGTACGCCCAGGTGTACTGCGGGGCTTTCGAGAAGATGGGGTACAAGTCCCTGGGGATTCTCGGCGACGCGAGTGCGTCCATCGACGGAATCATCAAGACCCTGCGGCCGGCGCTCGAGAAGTGCGCGAGAGTGACGGGCGTCGAAAAGGCGCCGGTCGATGCCGCGGACATCACCGCACAGGTCTCACGTCTCGCGGAAACCGAACCGGACGCGATTCTGGTCGCCAGTATCGGCGGGCACTTCGAAATCCTCGCGCACAACACCTTGTCGAAGGTCACCCCGCAGACGCAACGCTTCTCACTCGCTTCCATCGGAAACCAGCCCGCATCTTGGGCTTTGGCGGACCCGAAGGCGTTGAGCGGCATGGTGTACATGGGCTCGCTCAGTGAGAACAACCCGAGAACCGCCGAACTGCGTCGCAAGGTGCAGGCGGTGAAGGGGCCTGATTATCAACTGACCGCCTACGACGCACAGGCGTACGACGCCGTCATGATGTTGGCCGAGGCAATCGAAATTGCCGGCGACCACCGAGATCGGACGGCCGTTCGTGATGCTCTTCAACAGGTTTCGGCACTTCCCGCCAGCTTCGGCCAGGACGGATTGACGCTGTCGTTCTCCTCGCAGGATCACCTGGCTCCGGACAGCCTCTGCGGACTGGTGCTCGTCGAATTCGGTGAGGACAACAAGCCGGCCCATCCGTGGGATTCCTACCAACCCCCGTGCGGATAACCGAGGAGCCTTGACATGACAGACGCACAACTGTGGCTCGCAGCCATCGAGATCGGTGCATTCTTCTCACTGATAGCCCTCGGAATGTATCTCGTGGTGGTCGGCGCCGATTTCTTCAACTTTGCGATGGGCCCGTACGCGATGGCTGCGGCCATGGCGTCGAGTTGGGTCGCGATCAATTACGGGCTCGCTCTCTGGATTGCCATGCCGCTGGGGATCGCGGTAGCGGTGGCGCTGTCGATCCTGACGGAAAAGCTTGTGGTCAAACAGGTTCAGAAGCGTTCGGGTCGTGGGGAACTACCGGCGTTGGTGGCGGTGACCGCAGTACTGTTCGGGATCCAGCAGCTCGCCGGCACGGTCTTCGGCCGAACACCACTTCCCGGACAGAAGATCTTCGACTTCGATCCGATATCGGTACTCGGTGCCACCGTCGACAGTTCGACCGTTGTACTCGTCGTCGGAACTGCCGTGATCTTCGTCGGTATCGGACTGTGGCTGAACCGGTCCACCTCGGGCCGTCTGCTACGCGCCGTCGGCGACAATCCGGATGCCGCCCGCGTCCTGGGCTTGCCGGTGGATCGGGTACGCCTCATCGCGTTCACCCTCGCGGGTGTGATTGCCGCCGTCGCCGGACTTCTGTTCGCTCCCAAGGCCGGTGTTCAGTTCACGAGCGGTCTGTCATGGACGCTGACGGCATTCATCGCACTCGTCATCGGTGGTACCGGCCGAAGTTGGGCTCCGCTGATCGGCGGAATGGTGTTGGGCGTCGTCCAGGTATTCGCCCCGTACTACTTCGGTGCGAGTGCTGCGCAAACCGCGATTCTGTTGATTGCCCTGGTGTTCTTCGCTTTCCGTCCGGAAGGCTTGCTCTCGAGGAAGGTTCGCGTCTGATGGCCTCGCTTTCTACCAGTCCGCTGACGTCAAATCCGCCCACTACATCCGGCCGTTCCCGGACGAGGATGCTCGCCCTGTCACGAGAAGCGCTGATCACCGTGGTCGTGGTTGCTGCCGTGCTGCTGTGGATGGGGCCGAGTCTGTACCGGCAGGATCTGGTGTTCCTCGCTGCGACGTATTCGCTGATCGCACTCGGCATGTACGTGCCATTCGTGCTCGCGGGATCACTGTCGATGGCGTACAGCGCTTATGCGGCGATCGGCGCGTATGCCGTTGCGCTGATCTCGGTTCGTACCGGGTTGTCGATGTGGTGGGGATGGATTCTCGGCGCTCTCGCCGCTGCAGCGGTTGCAGTACTCCTCAGCTTGGCAACGCAGAAACTCTCCGGCTTCTACCTTGCCGCGGTGACCTTGTTGTTCGGCATCGCTTTCGAGCACTGGTTGATCGACGGGCCGAGTTTCACCGGCGGATCGGCCGGGATCTCGGGCGTCGAGACTGTGACGATGTTCGGCTGGGAGCCACCGCGCTACGTATTGGTCGTGTTCGCGATCTTGTTCGTGTGTCTGATCGCGGTCGCTGTCGATCGACTCCGGAAATCGGTGTGGGGGCTGATGTTGCAAGCTGCCCGCGACAATCGTAATGTCGCACGGTCTTCCGGCGTCAATCCTGCGCACCTGACCGTCGTGGCGCTGGCGATCGGTGCTGCGATCGCGTCGACCGGCGGATCGCTGTTCACCGTGTCGGTGCAGGCTGTCACTCCTGAAACCTTCACTCTCAGTATTGTTTTCCTTGCGATCTTCATGCCGATCATCGGCGGTCGCGGTTCGGCGTGGGGTGCTCCGCTCGGTGCATTGATCGTGGTGATCGTGACGCTGAACATGCCCGGCTACCAAGGAAGCGGCGAACTCCTGCTTGCCGGAGCCGTCCTGGTGATCCTCATCGTCGCGCCTGGTGGGGTGATCGGGTGGAGTCAGAACGTTCTGGGTCGAATGAACCGTCTGTACAAGGAGCGTGGCAATCGATGACTCGGCTACTCGAAGTGAGCGGTCTCCACAAGTCCTACGGCGGCGTTCGCGCTGTCGACAATGTCTCGTTCAGCGTCGGACCGGGAGAGGTGATCGGCCTGGTCGGCCCGAACGGGGCAGGCAAGACCACACTCGTGGACTGCATCTTCGGCACACAGCAAGCAGACTCCGGAACCGTCGCGCTCGCCGGTGCTCCCTTGACCGGGCCGTCGGAGCGCCGTGCACGGCAAGGGCTCTCGCGCACGTTTCAACATCCGCAGCTCGCGGCGGAACTCGACGCCGTCGACAACATCATCCCGGGACTGTACGGGTACAAGATCACGTCACCGCTGCACTCGCTGTGGTGGGCGATCAAAGGACCTTTCGAGAACTGGGACCGGACAGCACAGCGGGCCCGGGAGATTGCTGCGCGATACTCGGTCACCGACGTCGAGAGTGCTTGCGGGGATCTCAGTTTGGGCGCGCAGCGTCTGGTCGAGGTGGCGCGGGCGATGGCGACCGAACCCGAAGTCCTCCTGTTGGACGAACCGTTTGCCGGTGCGGATCACGACGGCATCGCTGCCATCTCCGGTGCCGTGCGATCGATTGCCGCGCAGGGCAAGGGAGTAGTCCTGGTCGATCACAACGTCGATCTCATCGCGGCGCTCGCCACCAAGATCGTGCTGCTCAATTTCGGATCGGTGGCGTTCTACGGACCACCGCAGGAGTGCTTGGCCAGCGACGCGATGCGAGAAGTCTATTTCGGTTCCGAATACGAGGAAGGCGCCTGACATGCTCGAACTCGACAGAGTCACAGTTCGATACGGATCCGCTGTCGCCGTCCGGGAAGTCTCCCTTGTCGCCCCCGCCGGTGAAGTGACAGCGATCGTCGGGCCGAACGGTGCAGGCAAGACCAGCTTGGCGGGATCCATCTACGGCTCGGTTCCCGCCACCGGGACAATGAAATTCGATGGTCGAGAGATCCAGAAATTATCGGCACTGGATCGTGTCCGCAGCGGATTTGCCTACGTTCCCCAAGGCAGGCAACTGTTCATGCGAATGTCCGTTCGCGAGAATCTACGCGTGGGCGCAGACCTGCTGGGATTGAAAGCCGAAGCCGTGGAAACAGCTTTCGAGAGGTTCCCGATCCTGCGTGAACGCTCGGAGAGTTATGCCGGGGTCCTCAGCGGTGGTGAGCAGCAGATGTTGGTTCTGGGGCGGGCCCTTCTGGAAACCCCGAAGGTGTTGCTCCTCGACGAGATGATGACCGGACTGGCACCGAAAATCGTCGCGGAGCTGCGAGCATTGGTCGGGGGTCTGGCCGCCGAGGGTGTGACCGTCATCGTGACGGAACCTGCACTTACTGCACTGAAATCGGTTGTCGACCGCGGATATGTCATGCAGCGCGGCGAACTCGTCCGCGAATGCGATTCCGCAGCGACACTGGACAACGCGTACAAACAATCGATGGGCGTACTCAGCGCCGACGGGAGATGATCGACGATCATGCTGGAAACGAAGACACTCGACTTCACCGTCGGTGAATTCGCCACGAATCCGGACCGGTTCGCCGGCGTCAGCATCAGCGAAATGGTCAGGCATTGGTCTGAGACCATCCCGGACGAAACCGCCTTTGTCACTCCGGAATCGAGGGTGTCGTGGAAACAGTACGACGCGGCTGCCGATGCGATCGCGTCGGCGCTGGATCTAGCTGGTGAGGGGTACGGACATGTAGCCGTGTTGCTCCCCGACACCGCTGTCTTTCATGCGGCTCTCTGCGCAGCATTTCGTACCGGCCGCGTCGCGGTCGGAATCGGTTCGCGCTCGGGTATTCGCGAGATCTCTCATCTGATCGCCCGCTCGGAAGCCTCCGTTCTCGTCACCACTCGCACGCTGCGCGGCGTCGATACCGCCGAACTCGTGGCGAGTCTGCGGGCAGAGCATCCCGGACTGGACGTCGTCTTCGCCGACGAACGCGCCGACGTGAGTTTCGAACGCGTGAGCGCAAACGGCGAACTCACCTCGTTGCCGGTCGAGTTAAAGCAGTTCCCCGCAACCAGTCCGTGTTTTGTCACGTCAGCCGTTTCGATGCTGAACTCGACCTCCGGCACAACGGGCCTACCCAAACTGGTCACACAAACCGAGGATCGTTGGGTTGGTTTCTCCGAGATTGCCGCCGAGGCGGCGGCGATCGGTTCGGATGAGGTGTTCCTCGGCGCGGTTCCGGCACCTTTCGGATTCGGCCTCTGGACTTCGCATTTCCTGCCGGCACTACTCGGTGCTCGCAATGTCGTCATGGAACGCTTCGACGTTTCGGTGATGATCGAGTTGATCGAGCGCGAACGGGTGACTGCTTTGAATTGTGTGAGTACACAATTCAAGATGCTGTTGCGTTCGGAGGCCGCGGAATCGGCCGATCTCTCGTCACTTCGTTTCATGTTCACCGGTGGTGAAGCCGTGCCGTATTCGGAGGCACTGGCCTTCGAACAACGTACCGGAGCGGCTGTCCTGCAGTTCTACGGATCGAACGAAACCGGCGCCGTCTCGGTGACGACGGTTTCGGACGGTTCCGATACCCGACTGAAGACGTGCGGCCACGTCATCGATCGCATGCAAGTTCGTGTATTCGACGATGCGGCAAAGGAAATGACCGGCTCCGTCCGCCGCGGTCAGCCTGGGGTGAACGGACCGCTGATGTGTCAGGGCTATTGGGGGGACACCGATGCGAACGACGAGTTGTACACCGACGACGGTTGGATGCTTCTCGGCGACATCGTCGAGATCGACGAGACAGGACGGGTGCGTGTGGTCGGGCGCAAAGCCGACATCATCATTCGTGGCGGCAAGAACATCTCCGCGGTCGAAGTCGAGGAGTACGTGCGCGCGCACCCTTCGGTGGAGTTGGTCGCCGTGGTCGGGGTCGACGATCCGCTGTTCGGTGAGAAGGTCTGTGCGGTCGTCGTGTCCGCCGATGACGATCTGAGTTCGGAGGATCTGACCGCCTGGCTGCAGAGCCGAGGAGTGACCCGCGAGTACATACCCGAGTACGTGATGTCGGTCGCCGAATTGCCGATGGCGGCAGGCGGCAAAGTAGCCAAGGGTGAAGTCAAGGCACTCGCGCAGAGGCGGATCGCTGAACTCGGCTGATCGCACTTGGCGGTACCGGCTTCGCGTTACGCTGATCCGGACATTGTGCCGAGAGTGAAGGAAACCCGATGACGAACCCTTCACCGCATCGGTGGCGCAGGCGCTTGCTGTGGGCTCTTGCAATTGTGTTCGTTCTCGTCGGAGCCGTGGTTCTGGCCTTCGTTCTGAGCCCGAGACCTGGCGCACTCACCGTGCGATGGGTCTTCGATCGTGATGCCGTGAAAGTCACCGAGGCGCTCGAGAAGCACGCGCCCGAAGGCGTCGACTCGATCAAGGACCAGCAGTACCGCGCCGATGACGACGACGCATACCTGGATGTCTACTTTCCCGCAGCGACGACGACCGCATTGCCTACGGTGATCTGGACTCATGGCGGTGCCTGGATCTCGGGAAGCAAGTCCAACTACGCGCCGTACTACGAGTTGCTGGCCTCTCGTGGCTACACCGTTGTGTCCCTGGACTACTCACTCGGACCTGAGCATCACTATCCGACAGCGGTGCGGCAACTCAACGACGCTCACGCGTACGTCGTCGCGAATGCGGAACGGCTGCATGTTGATCCGACGACGGTCGTTCTCGCCGGTGATTCTGCGGGAGCGCAACTCTCGAGTCAGCTCGCCACTCTCATCACTGATCCCGCGTATGCGAACCGTGTGGGCGTGGTCCCGTCGCTGCGGCCGGATCAGTTACGTGGAGTAATACTGAACTGTGGAATCTACGACGTCGGGAACATGGTCGGCGGACCCGGCATCATCGGTTGGGGGGTTGATCGGTCCCTCTGGGCGTATACCGGCGTGCGTGACTTCATGAGTACCGACGCAGCGGATCAGATGTCGACCTTGAACTACGTCAGCGCTCAATTTCCGCCTGCCTACATCAGCGGCGGCAACGCGGATCCTTTGACAGATTCTCAGTCGAAACCGTTGGCTGACAAATTGACGGGGTTGGGAGTTGCGGTCGACACACTGTTCTATCCGGCCGATCACGTTCCGGCGCTCGGTCACGAGTATCAGTTCGATCTGGACAATGCCGACGGTCTCACTGCCCTCGATCGCACGGTTCAGTTTCTCGACGCACACACCCGCTAGTTGTCGGATGATGCTGAGACGCTGAAGAAATGGTCATTTCAGACAAAGCGCCGCGGGTGTGTTGCCGGGGAATTCTCGACTAGTCCTTTTGGTCTAGCCTGGGTGAATCCGACCCGACCCCAGGAGTTGTTGTGCGCGCGTCTTCCCCCGACAGACGGCGAAGGCGCATTGTCGGAATCGCGGCGGTATTCGTCGTCATTCTGCTGTCCGGGGTAACCGCGGCACTCGTCAGTCCGTGGCCAGGAGTTCTCCTCGTACGGTGGATGTCGGCGGGTGGCTCCGAATCGACTCACGCACAACTCGACAGGCATGCACCGTCAGGAATCGTCTCGATTCTCGATCAGTCGTACCGCGAAGGCGACGACGATGCACAACTCGACGTCTACTACCCGTCGGAGTCCACTTCGGCGCTACCCACGGTGGTCTGGGTGCACGGCGGTGGCTGGATATCAGGGTCGAGAGCTGATGCCGACGGTTACTACAAACTGTTGGCAAATCAAGGTTTCACTGTGATTTCGGTGGACTATTCACTGGGGCCGGACGCGTATTACCCCACCGCAGTGAATCAGCTTAACGACGCGTATCGATTCATCGTGAGCAATGCGGACAGGTTGCATGTCGATTCGAACAACCTCTTTCTTGCCGGAGATTCGGCAGGCGCGCAGTTGTCCAGTCAGTTGGCGACCGTCATGACCAGCCCTGACTACGCGTCGGAAATGGGTGTGGAGCCGGCATTACGTCCCGAGCAGACACGCGGAGTTGTCCTCGACTGTGGGGTCTTCGATCTGAAACCCCTGCTGTCGCAGGGGAAGTACTTCGGTTGGGGCGTCGACAAGCAGTCGCTGTGGGGGTATCTCGGAACGAGGGACTTCGACGGGTCGACTGCAGTGGGTCAGATGTCGACACTGGGCCATGTGACCTCGGACTTTCCAGCGACGTTCATCACCGGCGGAAACATCGACCCACTGACCGCCAGCCAGTCGAAACCCTTGGCAGAACGGCTCGCCGATCTGGGCGTCGAAGTAGACGCACTGTTCTACCCCGAAGATCACGAGCCTGCGCTGGACCACGAATATCAGTTCGACCTCGATACCGTGGACGGGATGATCGCGTTCGATCGCACAGTCGCGTTCCTACGCGACCACGTGCGTTAGCGCGGTCAGCGAATCACGTACGGCGAAATCGAACTCCGGTGCTCGCTGATGTCGAGGTCTTTACCCAACGGAGGGAAGGCACGCTGCGGACAATTGAGGCGTTCGCAGACACGGCAGCCCGAGCCGATCGGCGTTCCCGGATTCGACTCGTCCAGATCCAGACCGTCGCTGTAGACGAGTCGGTGGGCGTGTCGAATCTCGCATCCCAATCCGATGGCGAAGATCTTTGCGGGCTGTCCGTATCGAGCCGCTCGACGTTCGACCGTGCGCGCAACCCAGAGGTATCGACGACCGTCGGGCATCTGCGCGATCTGAGGCATGATCTTGCCCGGATACGAGAACGTCTCGTAGACGTTCCACAGCGGGCACGTACCGCCGCTGGTAGAGAAGTGGAATCCGGTGGCGGACTGACGCTTCGACATGTTTCCGGCACGATCGACACGCACGAACATGAACGGAACCCCGCGAAGTTTGGGGCGCTGCAGGGTCGAGAGGCGGTGGCAGATCGTCTCGTAGCTCGCGGAATAGAAGGCAGACATGCGCTCGATGTCGTACCGGAAGTCCTCGGCAACCTCGTGAAACTGGCTGTAGGGCAGCACGGTGGCCGCGGCGAAATAGTTGGCCAAACCAAGCTTCGCCAGGGAAACCGACGCTTCGCTGGTGAAGTTGCCCTCGGCCACCAACGAGTCGAGCAGGTCGCCATGCTCGAGGTATGCGAGTTCTGTCGCGAACTTGAAGACCTGTTGCCCGCCGGAGAGCCTTGCGGAAATTTCCAGGACCCTGGTGTCCGGGTCGTAGCGATGAAGTATGTTCTCGCCCAAGTCGACTCGTCGAACGATCTGCACGTCATGGACGGACTCGAGGCGTCTGGCGATCTCGCCGGCGACGTCGCCACGGTGAAAGCGCATCCGGGCAGTGAGTTCTTCGGCCGCGGTGTCGAGATCGTGGATGTAGTTCTGTCGCTGATAGAAGTAGTCGCGCACTTCCTCGTGCGGCATGGTGATCGAACCGCTGCCGCTGCCGTCCGAGAAACGGTCCTCCGTGGCTGCGGCGAGCTGGGCCGTCGTGTTGCGGAAGCGGCGATGCATGTTCACCATCGCCTTGGCCAGGCCCGGGTGGGTGGAGACCATCTCCGCGATTTCGTGGGCGTCGGCGTCGATACCCATCTCTTGATCGAGGGCAACTTCACGCATTTCCGCGATCAGGCGTGTGTCGTCCTGCGGGGAGAAGAAGGTGGTGTCGACACCGAAGACTTCACTGATTCGCAGGAGCACCGGCACGGTGAGTGGCCGGACGTCGTGCTCGATCTGATTGAGATAGCTTGCCGAGATCTCGAGCGTCTTGGCCAGCGAAGCCTGACTCAACCCGCGCTCGGTCCGCAGTTGGCGGAGCCGGACACCGACAAAGGTTTTCGACATTTTCCCAGGATACGAGTGACAGTCCGGCTTCGCAAAGGTGGGTTCGCAGTCTTCGCACAGGGGCTCCGCCCCCGTGAGTGGTTGAGGAGCCTCGGCACTCCCTAACCACTCACGGGGCCGGAGGCCTAGACCCTGTTCTCCGAACGAGGGGCGCCGATTCCGGGATCGATCTGGAACGGCCCGCTCGACGAGGGTGCAAGGGGGAAGTCGAAGATCGCAGTCGGGAGATAGACCGTCGAACACGAGTTGGGGATATCCACGACACCCGACAGGCGGCCCTCGATCGGCGCCGCGCCGAGTAGCAGGTACGCCTGCTCTGGCGCGTACCCGAACTTGGTCAGATACTCGATCGCATGCAGGCACGCACGCTGGTAGGACAGATGTGAATCCAGGTACTTCTGTTCGCCGTCCAACGTGACGGAAGTGCCCGAGAACGCAAGCCACTCGGAATACTGCGGATCCGTGTTGCCCGGCATGAAGATGGCGTTCTCGGAAACACCGTAGGTATCCATTCCGCCCTTGATGATGTCCACACGAAGATCGATGAAGCCGCCCATCTCGATGGCACCGCAGAAAGTGATCTCACCGTCGCCCTGGGAGAAGTGAAGATCGCCGACCGACAGATTCGCACCGTCCACGAACACCGGATAGAAGATTCGGCTGCCCTTGGTGAGGTTCTTGATGTCCTGGTTTCCGCCGTTCTCACGCGGGGGAGCGGTACGAGCCGCCTCGCCGGCCACGCGTGTGTACTCGTCACCGGTCAAGGTTCCCAGTACTGCATCGCGGGGCTCGGGCGGAAGTGCAAGCGGGGGAACCCGATTGGGATCGGTGGCAATGAGGGCGCCCTCGCGGGCATTCCACTTGGCGAGCAAGGCTGCCGACGGAGCCGTGCCCATGAGTCCCGGGTGGACGATGCCCGTGAACGAGACGTGCGGAATGTGACGCGACGTCGCCGTTTGGCCGGAGAAATCCCAGACGGCTTTGTACGCATCGGGGAACTGTTCGGTGAGGAAGCCGCCGCCGTTGTTCCGAGGGAAGATGCCCGTGTACCCCCAGCCTTGGCCGGCCAACGGACCCGAATCTTCTTGGGGGATAGGCCCGATATCCAAGATGTCGACGATCAAGAGGTCGCCGGGCTTCGCGCCTTCGACGGCAAAGGGGCCGGACAGCGTGTGGACCGTGGTCAGTGGTGCATTGAGAATGTCGTCGGCTGAGTCGTCGTTGTGTATTGCGCCGTCGAACCATTCGCGGCAATGGACACGAAACGCATCACCGGGTTTCACCGTCACCGCCGCTGGGATGTCCGGGTGCCACCGATTGTGGCCGACGATTGCCTGGTCGGTGAATTTCTTGGCGGAATCGAGTGGAAACAGCAGTTCAGGCATATGCACTCCTCATTCTCGAAGAAACGGAAAACTCGTGGCGGCAGGACTTTCGTGTCGGATCGGGACTCACGGCGAGGACGCGCGGTGAGGACGCTCAGGGGCGAGGTAGCTTGCGGTGCAACGGATTGGATGTCGTCGGCGCAGATTGCCGGCCGCGGCCGGGTAGTGACCCACTGACCACGGCAGGCTCGTGAGCCGATCGAGCAGTGCTGTCCAGTAGACCCATCGCGGCCGACGACGCGTGACTCAACCGGGGAGACGAGACCACCCGCTTGGACTCGAGACTGCACTGGGGGCAAGTAATCGACTGGGGCACTTCGGCCATCGCGAACGACCGCTCGAGCGGGCCGCAGCCGGTACAGCGAAACTCGTACAGAGGCATGCGGTCACGCTATCGGAGGATCCGTAAGTGCGACACTGGAACGACACGCACCGGGTTGCCGATGCCGCAATTGCGCCCGTCAGCGCAAGTACACAACCGCGTTGTCTCCGCCGGTACAGGTGACGATGCCGGAGGTCACCTTGCATGCCATCGTGTACTCCTTGCCGGTCACCGGACTACGTGCGGACACGGTGCTGGATGCACCGGTTGCACCGGAGTTCCCGTAGGCGATCCGAACCGCCTCGGCAAACTCACATGAGGTTTTGCCCCCACTTGTCGCGGACTCCTTGTAACTTCCGGCCGGCTGCCCGCCGGGGCAGGCGGACGCACCGGCCGGGAAGTTCGCGGCGCGTGTGGTCGTCGGGGATGTCGTGCTGGGAGCGGTTGTCGTGGTGCCGGGTGTGTTCGCGGCGCTGATGGTGGTGTGGGCGGCGCCACCGGCGGCCGAGTTGGGGACGTCCTTCGGCCAGAGGACCCAGGCAAGCCCGCCGAAGAGAGCCAACACAGTGATGACTCCGATTACGGATACCGGAATCACCCAGCCGGGCCGACGCGGCGGCGGATTTCCACGTGGCGGTGCAGGCGGGAATCCCTGGGGCGGGGGATACGACTGCGGCGCGGCTCGGTAGCCCAACTGCGGCGGCTGTGGACCGGATTGCGACCATGCCTGGTTGTTCGGTGGCCGCTGATAGTTGTCCGGCACCGCTTTATCGCCCGGTCGGGGGCGTCGAACGACAAGTCATGGTTCGACAGCATATGGCCGGCGAACGGGTTGTCTCCGGCTTTCCCAGGGGTAGATCCCGGAATTGTCCTAGCGAAGGCTGTTGCCGAGGAGTGATTGCGGTCACTCGCGGGTAGTGAAGTTGGCTCCGAAGTAGCGGACGGGCCTGTTCCGAGTGGCGTGCGAACTGCCGGAATTCGCAAGCGGCGGAGTTGAGTGCATTTCGTTCACAGCCTGCGGTTTCTTTCCTACTCGCCAGTACGGAACCTGTCCGATTGGGTAGTACCAGCCGCGTAGGAATCTTCACAGACTTAGCAAAGTGTGTTGAAAAGGTAGCGAAGATTGGCATTAGCAACAGGTAGACGGCACTTTTTCGATGTGCCATTCTCGGTAAGTACACAAGAAGGGCCTGGCAAGTATGTGAAGTAGTACGCACGTACTGCTCACAACAGGCCGGACCAGCAGATCAAAGAGATGGAGTCTTGATGTCGACCACCGGCACCCCGAAGACCGCAGCTGAGCTCCAGCAGGATTGGGACACCAACCCTCGCTGGAAGGGCGTTACTCGTAACTACACGGCCGATCAGGTCGTCAAGCTCCAGGGCACCGTCGTCGAGGAGCAGACCCTCGCTCGTCGCGGATCCGAGATCCTGTGGGATCTCGTGAACAACGAGGACTACATCAACTCCCTCGGTGCACTTACCGGCAACATGGCTGTGCAGCAGGTTCGCGCCGGCCTGAAGGCCATCTACCTCTCCGGTTGGCAGGTTGCCGGCGATGCGAACCTCTCGGGCCACACGTACCCGGACCAGAGCCTCTACCCGGCCAACTCGGTTCCGACCGTCGTCCGTCGCATCAACAACGCACTGCTGCGCGCCGACGAGATCGCCAAGACCGAGGGTGACACCTCCGTCAGCAACTGGCTCGCTCCGATCGTTGCCGACGCCGAAGCCGGCTTCGGTGGCGCTCTCAACGCTTACGAGC
>NZ_CAURKP010000089.1:0-22935 GCF_963525155.1 uncultured Rhodococcus sp. | reverse complement strand
CACCCCCCAACACCAACCCACGCTCCACCACAGACTCCACCTCGAACATCTCGACTCGCCGATCCGGTTCTGCGACAGCAGTAGTCAAGACCGATTCGAAGGCGTACATCAGGCGTGAGGCGGTGAATTCCTCGAACAGATCAGTGGCGTAGGTCAACTGAACGACAAGCCCTGCCGGTAGGCCGTCGTTGTCGAATTGTTCGGCCGCAACAAAATCGAGGTCGAACTGAGTGCTCACCACCGCAGGTTCGATGCTCTCGATGTGCAACCCGTCGAGAGTCAACCGTGAATCGAGATGGTTCTGTAGTGCGAGGCTGACCTGGAAGAGCGGTGAATAGGACTGCGAACGAACGGGATCGAGTACCTCCACCAGACGCTCGAACGGAACGTCGCCGTGCGCAAAAGCCTGAAGATCGACGTCGCGGACTCGGGAAAGCAGGTCGGTGAACTCCTCACCTGGATCGACTCTGGTGCGCAACACGACGGTCCCCACGAACATACCGACGAGATCGTCGAGCACACGTTCGCCGCGCCCGGCGGTCGGCGTCCCGACGGCAAAGTCGTAACTGCCGCTGAACCGTGACAGTACGACGGCCAGAGCAGCATGCAACACCATGAACGGCGTCGCGCGATGCCGTCGTGCCAGTTCGGAAATTGCTTGTTGCAGAGCAGGTTCGAGATGCACGCTCAGAAGCGATCCTCGTCCGGAGGCCTCAGCCGGGCGGGGCCGATCCACCGGGAGCTCGAGGACGGCGGGCACTCCCTCGAGAGCGTTCCGCCAGAAGTCCAACTGTCGTGTGACGAGTGAGGTCGACGATTCTTCCGAACCCAACGTCTCGAGCTGCCACAGTGCGTAATCCGCGTACTGCACCTCGAGCGGCGCCCACAACGGCTCCATACCTCGGGTCCGCGCCTCATACGCCACCATCACATCACGCGTCAACGGACCCATCGAGAAACCGTCACCCGCAATGTGATGCACCGTCATCGCCAGGACGTACTCGAACTCGTCAACCTGCAACAGCGAGGCTCGAACGGGGATCTCGGACGTGACGTCGAACGATACGCCGAGAACATCGGCCAGCACGCTGTGGAGCGAATCCTCCTGCACCGTGACAATGTCGAGAATGTCGAGAGCACGAGGTTCCTCGACGACCTCCTGGTAACCCGTTCCGTCGTACTCCGGGTACACGGTTCTCAGGACCTCGTGGCGAGCGATCACGTCGGCGACGCTGGCGCGCAACGCCTCGACATCCAATGGACCTGTGAATCGCAGAACCACCGGGATGTTGTATGCCGACGAATCGGGATCGAAGCGATTGAGGAACCACATACGAGTCTGCGCAGCGGAGAGCGGAATCCTCGCCGGCCTCGGCTGCGAACCCAGCGCGGGCCGCCGCGAACGCTCGGCAGTTTCCACCACTGCAGCCAACTCTGCGACAGTGGGCGACTCGAAGACCACACGCACGGGCAAGTCCGTTCCCGCCGCGGCGTTGATCCGCCCGAGCACCCGAGTTGCACTGAGCGAATTGCCGCCGCGTTCGAAGAAGTCGTCGTCGATGCCCACCTCCCCCGTGCTTCCGCTGCCGAGAACCTCGGCAAAAGCGGTCGCCACCGACAGTTCGGCCGGTGTCGTCGGTGCACGGAAACCACGTGCCTCGAAGACTGGCTCCGGTAGCGCATGTCGATCTACCTTGCCTGTACTCCCCAGCGGCAGGGAGTCGAGCGTCATCAGCGTTGTCGGAACCATGTAGCCGGGCAGGGTGGCGCGCAGTCGTGCCAGAATCGCTGAGCTCTCGATGTCCGAGCCAGCTGCCGCGGTGACGTAGCCGACCAGGTTTTGCTCACCGGTGGCCGACGTCGTGACCGTGACCACCGCATCGCGGATCGGTCGTTCGGCGCGCAACGCTGTTTCGATCTCGCCGAGTTCGATGCGGAAACCTCGGACCTTGACCTGGAAATCTGCACGCTCGAGGTATTCGAGGCTGCCCGCGGTATTCCACCGAACCAGATCGCCGGTTCGATAGAGACGCTCTCCCGTTCCATTCGGGTCGGCGACGAAACGGCTCGAGTTCTGCCCCGCATCCCCGATGTACCCGCGCGCCAGCTGAACTCCAGCGAGATAGAGCTCACCTGCGACACCGACCGGAACCGGGTGAAGCCGCTCGTCGAGTACATGCAGGCGCGTGTTCCAGGCGGGGGTTCCGATCGGCACTACGGCAACGTCTGCATCGCTCGTTCGGTGCGCTGTGACGCTGACCGCTGCTTCCGTGGGTCCGTACAGGTTGTAGACCTGCGCCGAACTCTGCTCTCGCATGTGCTCGGCTGTCTGTATCGGGAGAGTCTCGCCGATGCACAGAATCCTGGTGAGCGAATTCGGCAGTCGGCGCTCGGACACACTGAGCAGCGACAACATCGAGGGGACGGCATGCAGTGTCGTGACGTGCTCACGCTCGATCAGCAGCGTGAGGTACTCGCCGTCCTGCTGTGCCCCTGACTCGGCGAGAATCATGCAGGCGCCGGTTTGCAACGCCCACCAGTATTCCCAAACGGACAGGTCGAAGGTAGATGCAGTTTTGACGAGTACGCGGTCGTGCGCGCCGATCGGGAATTGATCCTGCTTCCACAAGAGTTGGTTCGTGATCGCTCGATGGGAAATCGCCACGCCCTTGGGCTTTCCGGTGGATCCCGAAGTGTAGATCGCGTACGCGATGTTGTCCGGTCGCAGGCAGGCGAGGCGTTCGCTGTCCCGAATCGGTGCTGCGTCGTTTCCGTCCAGATCGAGAGTTTCGATGTCCACGACGTGGAACTGCCCGTCGAGCGAATCGCGGGAAGTGCTCAGAACAACTGTGGGCGCTGCAGATTCGAGGATGTGAGCCGTGCGTTCTGCCGGCTGATCCGGGTCGAGCGGAACGTAGGCCCCGCCTGCCTTCACCACCGCGTACATGGCAACGACCAGTTCGACGGAGCGCCGCAGATTGAGCGCGACAGTCACTTCCGGGCCGACACCGATGTCGATCAGATACCTTGCCAGGCGGTTGCTTTCGGCGTCGAACTCGGCGTAGGTCAGGCGACGGTCACCGAGAACCAGCGCTTCGGCGCGCGGTGTTCTGCGCACCTGGGCGTCGAACAGATCCGCGAGGGTCGTCTCTGGAACGACAGTGTCGGTGTTGTTCCACGTGTTGACGGTGGCCGCGATCTCTTCGTCGCCGAGCAGAGCGACGTCGCCTACCGGGAGGTCCGGGTTTCGACCGATCGAATCGAGAACGCGAAGCAGACGGTTGGCGAATGTCGCCACTGTGGATTGGTCGAACAGATCCGTTGCATAGGTGAACGACGCCGACATCGACCCCGAGTCCCCAGGGGTGACGGTCAAGTGCAGGTCGAACTTCGCCGTCTCGACTGGGGCGCCAACTGCCGCGATCTGCAGTCCGGGTAGCTCGAACATTGTCGGCGTGAGGTTCTGGAAGGACAGTGCCACCTGGAACAACGGATGGCGGGCCGTCGATCTGACCGGATCGATGATCTCGACGAGCCGCTCGAACGGTAGGTCCGCGTGCGCGAAGGCGGCGAGATCCTGATCGCGGGTGTGGTTCAGCAGGTCCGTGAACGGTGCTGCCGTGTTCACCTGGGTTCGCAATGCCAAGGTGTTCACGAACATCCCCACGAGTGCATCGAGCGACTCGTGCCCTCGTCCCGCGATGGGCGAGCCGATGGTGATGTCAGCACTGTTGCCCAACCGGGCAAGCAGTGCGGCGAATGCCGCGTGGACCACCATGAACAGGCTCGCGCCTGATCCGACAGCAAGATCACGCAGTCGATCGGCGGTGTCCGAGCCGATCGTGAAGTGAATCTCCTTGCCGCGGTAGCTCTGACGGGGCGGACGTTGCCTGTCCGTCGGCAGACTCAACAGGTCCGGAATTCCGGCGAGCGCAGAGGTCCAGAACTGAATTTGTCTCTGAGCATCGACGGAGGGATTCTCATCCGCGCCGAGCAGATCATGTTGCCAGAGCGCGTAATCCGCATACTGCACGGGCAACGGTGTCCACTGTGGAGCTTCGCCGCGAGACCGCGAAACGTAGGCACCCATGACGTCGGAGGCCAGGGGTCCGAGCGAGGATCCGTCCGATGCGATGTGATGCATGACGACGGCGAGCACATGTTCGGTCTCGGAGATTCGATACAGAGCGGTCCGCAGTGGTACGTCAGTTGTCACGTCGAATCCGGTGCCGGCAAGAGCAAAGAGCCGCTGCGACGCTTCGGCTTCGGTGACGTCATGCGGAACCAGATCGAGATCCACCGAAGACTCGGGCAGGATTTCCTGGCGAGGACCGTACGGGGAATCCGGATAGTAGGTACGCAACGACTCGTGGCGTTGGACCACGTCACGAAGCGCGAGAGCCAACGCCGGCGCGTCCAGGGTTCCGCTCAGACGCAGCGCCAGGGGCAGGTTGTCCGTGGCAGCCGCGGTGTCGAATCGATTGAGGAACCACATCCGATTCTGCGCCGGTGAGAGCGGAATACGTTCAGGTCGCGGTCGTGCTTCCAATCGGGGCTGATCATCACGTTCTGCCGAGTCTGCCACCAGTGCGAGTTCTGCGACGGTCGGCGCCTCGAACAGCGCCCGAACCCCGAGTTTGATCCCGAACGTGGCGTTGACTCGGGCAATCGCCCGAGTCGCGCTGAGCGAGTTTCCACCCAGCTCGAAGAAACTGTCTTCTGCGCCGACGGTATCGGTACCGAGAACGTCGACAAAAGCGCTCGCGACACGAATCTCTGCGAGTGTGGTCGGCACCCGGAACATCGCGGAGGCGATGAACTCCGGAACGGGAAGTGCTGCGCGATCAAGCTTTCCGGCCGGAGTCAGGGGTAGCAGATCCAGCAGGACCACGGCACTGGGCACCGAGGCACGGGGCAGCACCGCGGATACGGCTTCGAGGACGGACTCCGCCGACACCGCATCTGTGGTGGTGACGTAACCGACGAGTTGATCGCCGAGAGAGTCATGTCGGTGAACAGTGGCGGCAGCAGCGCTCACTCCGCGAACGGAGGCGAGCGCTGATTCGATCTCCCCCAGTTCGATGCGGAGCCCGCGAAGCTGAACTTGGGCGTCGGATCGTCCGATGTAGGCCAGTTCGCCCTGCTCGGTCCAGGCGACGACGTCGCCGGTCCGGTACATCCGCGCGCCCGATGCACCGAACGGGTTCGCCACGAAGCGTTCTGCGGTCAATGCCGCGCGCCGGTTGTACCCACGTGCCAGGCCGGGTCCCGACAGATACAGCTCGCCCCGGACACCGACGGGGACGGGATTGAGGGCGGAATCGAGGACCAGAACGTGTGCGCCTTCGAGCGGAATACCGATCGTGACGGGCGAGAGTGACGTGTGACGGTGTTGCTCGCCGTCACCGACCAGAGCTGCAGTGTCGTGGAGAGCCCCGGTCTTGGTGATGACGATGGTGCTCTCGGTCGGCCCGTAACTGTTGAAGAGTCTTGTCTGGCTGGGAAAACTGTCGAGTAGCTGCGGCGGAAAGACGTCGCCGCCGAGCACGACGACTTCGAGATCCGACAAAATGCCTGCGTCGACGGTGGTCATCGCAGCAGGAGCCGTCACCACATGGGTGACGCGATGACGCCGGATCACGTCGGTGAGTTCCTCGCCGGCAATGACCGACGGAGGTGTGATCACCATCGTGGCACCGGCGGTGAACGCAAGGATCATCTCGAACATGGACGCGTCGAAGCTGGCCGAGGACAGTCGCAGTACCCGAGAGTCGCGCGATACCGCCAGATCAGTGCGGGTCCGAGCGGAGAACACGGACAGTCCCCGGTGAGTGACAGCGACGCCCTTGGGGAGACCTGTCGAGCCTGACGTGTAGATCAGGTAGGCAACATGATCCGCGTGCAATGGGCGGATCCGATCGGCATCGTCGACCTGCGCTGCGAGGTAGCGATCGAGGTCGAGATAGTCGATCTCGATCGTATCGATTCCGTTCGGAAGTGTTGGCGCCGTCTCGGAGTCGGTGATCACGACCAGCGCTGCAGAGTCTGCCAGCATGTGTGCGATGCGCTCGTCGGGATACGTCGGATCCACCGGAACGTACGTTGCTCCGGACTTGGCAACAGCCCACAGTGCGAGGATGGACTGCGTCGAACGTGGAAGAGACACCGCAACAGCTGTTTCGGGGCCTATCCCACGTTCGATGAGGAGCCGAGCCAGCTGTGAGGATCGCACATCCAGCTCGCTGTACGTCATTTCACCGTACGACTCGGAAACGATTGCCACATTCGCGGATTCCGAGTGCCGGGTCAACAGATCTGCCAAGGTGCGAACCGTTGGCGCTGACGGACCGAATGCCGAAGTAAGTCTGGTGTATTCGTTCTCGTCCAGAACGGCGATATCCGCGATTGCCACTTCCGGAGTCTCGACAATCTGCGCGAGAATCCGGTGGAACCGCTGCGCAAATCCGTCCACGGACGTGCCGGTGAAGAGGTCTGTGGCGTACGTCCAGGTGAGATTCAACGAATCTGCGTGCTGGACCATCGTGATCTGGAGGTCGAACTTTGCCGCCGCGACTGCGTTGTCCACGGCTTCGATCTCGAGACCGGGCAGCGTGAACGCAGCGGTTCCCTCTTGCTCCTGAGACAGAGCCACCTGGAAGATCGGCGCGTGGGCCTGGGAGCGAGCGGGTTGCAGTATGTCGATCAGCCGCTCGAATGGTAGGTCGGCATTCTCGAACGCAGTGAGGTCAGTGGCTCGCACCTGCGCCAACAGATCGAGGAACGACATCGCCGGGGTGAGACGGCTGCGTAGTGCCACCGTGCCGACGAACATTCCGACCACGTCGTCCAGCGCGTGTTGGCCGCGTCCGGAAATCGGTGTCCCGATCACCACGTCGTCGGTCGCACCGAGGTTGGACAGGAGCACCGCGAGGGCCGCCTGGAGCACCATGAAGGTCGTGGCGCCCTGTGTGCGGCCCAACTGCCCGAGTGCAGTGACCATCGCGGGCGCCAACACCAGTTCGGTGTTCGCTCCGCGCAGCGACGCAATCGCCGGCCGCGGGAAATCGGCCGGAAGTTCGAGAAGCTCCGGCGCGCCGGCCAACTGGCCACGCCAATACTCGGCCTGCGCCGAAGCAAGACTGGTCTGATCACTTTCCGAACCGAGGACCTGGTGTTGCCACACGCTGTAATCCGGATACTGAACAACCAACGGGGCCGGTGACGGCTCCGTACCCGAACGGCGCGCCGAGTAGGCCAGAACCAGATCCCGTGCGAGCGGCGCCACTGACGCACCGTCCGCGGCTATGTGGTGAATCACGGCGACCAGGATGTGTTCGTCAGCCGAGAGCTCGAACAGGTTTACCCGCAACGGGATTGCTCTGGTGACGTCGAACCCCTCGTCCACAGCGCCGACAATCTGATCGGCAACCTGTTCGGGAGAAACCACCGTGTGACGAAAAGGAACGTCGACGTCGTCGAGAATCCGCTGGAAAGGCCCTTCGGCATCGTCAGGGAAAATGGTCCGCAAGGATTCGTGGCGAAGAACGATGTCCGACAGAGATTCTCGGAGAGCCACTGAATCCAGCCGGCCGCGCAGGCGAAGGACGAGCGGGATGTTGTACGCGGGCGAGGCAGGATCGTATCGATTGAGAATCCACATTCGCGATTGCGCCGGCGAGAGCGGGATTCGCTCGGGCCGAGGCCCAGCGGCCAGAGCGGGCCGCGTTCCGCTCTGCGCTGCATCGACTGCCACAGCGAGGGCCGCGACTGTCCTGGCATCGAAGAGAACCCGAACCGGGAGGGTGACTGAGAGTTCGGTGCCGACCCGTCCCATCACTCGGGTAGCACTCAGAGAGTTTCCACCGATGTCGAAGAAGTCGTCCGTCATGCTGACCTGGTCGACTGCCAGGACGTCACCGAAGATCCGGCCGATCAACTCCTCCGTCTTCGTGACGGGTGCGACATACGCATTCCGGCGCATCGTCGGGGCAGGCAGCGCGCGGAAATCGACCTTTCCGGCCGGCGTCAACGGAATTTCCTCGAGAACGATCACCGAGGAAGGAACCATGTGTGCCGGCAGTCGACTGGAGACGAAGGTGCGCACTTCTTCCGGATCCAGATGACCACCGACCACGTACGAGTGCAGTCCGACGGTGTCGTCTGCTGTCGTCACCGCAGTTCGTACGCCAGAGTGCGCACCGAGCACCGCGTCGATCTCACCGAGTTCGATGCGGAAACCGCGAATCTTGACCTGCGAGTCACTGCGGCCGAGATACTCGAGTTCCGTTCCACGACGTCGCACGAGGTCTCCGGTGCGGTACATCCGCTGCCCCGAACGTGAGGGGTCGGCAACAAATCGAGACGCTGTCAGGTCGCCGCGATGGTGGTAACCGCGGGCAAGTCCACGGCCGGTCAGATACAGCTCACCCGTCACTCCGTCTGGAACCGGACGGAGGCGAGAGTCGAGAACATGTGCGACGGTGCCGCGAACTGAACTACCGATGGTGATCCGATCAGTCGCAGACATGGGCCCCGCGAGGGTAGCCATGACGGTGGCCTCGGTGGGACCGTATGCGTTGAACACCTTTCGCGTCGACGCCCATAGCGCGACCAACGCAGCGTCGCACGCTTCACCGCCGACGATCACGGTACCGAGATCCGGAACCTCTGCCGGTTCGATCGTAGCCAGGGCCGCCGGGGTCACAAATGCGTGACTGATCTTCGACGCCCGCATGAGGGCCGCGAGTTCGCTTCCGCCATAGATGCCCGTGGGAACAACATGCATCGCGGCACCGGCACCGACAGCCATGGCCAGTTCGAGCACCGATGCGTCGAAGCTGGGTGAAGCGAAATGCATCGTGCGACTGAGGTTGTCGAGTTCGTATCGGCGAACCTGCTCGTCGACCAGCGCCGCGAGACCCGCATGGGAGACGACGACGCCCTTCGGAGTGCCGGTCGATCCCGACGTGTAGATGACGTACGCGGTGTGGTCCGTGCGAATCGGTGACGTGCGCTCGGAATCGAGGATTCGCGTGTCACTGACGTCGTCGCGATCAAGCGACGCCACTGCTTCTTCCGTCAGCGTCAGGACTGCTCCCGAATCAGTGAGCATGTGCTCGATTCGCTCGGCCGGGTAGCTCGGGTCGACGGGTACGAACGCCGCTCCGGTCTTGGCAACGGCCCAAGTGGCGAGTACAGAAGATGCCGACCGCGGAATGGCGATCGCCACTACCGATTCAGGGCCGATCCCTCGAGCTACGAGTGCCCGCGCCCACCGATTGGTACGCCGGTCTACATCGTCGTAAGAGAGTTCGAGGTCGCCGCACAGTATGGCCGGACCACCGTTGGATTTGATGACCCCGGCCGTGAGGATCTCCGGCAGTGTTTGCTCCGTCAAGGCGACCGACTGGGCAGTTCCCTGACGTTCGATCTCTGGCATCGTCCGCAGATCGAGGTCGCCGACCACTGATTCGGGTTGGGCGACAACAGCGTCGAGAATGGCGACGAACCGATCCGCGAGCTCGCGCACAGTCGATTCGTCGAAGATGTCGAGGGCATAGGTCCACGTCGTGGTCACTGACCCGTCCGGGCGCGGCGACGAGACATCCAGTTGGAGATCGAATTTCGAGATCGGAGCATCCAACGGGACCTGAGAAACTTCGAGGCCGGGAAGCTTCACGGATGGGGTCGGAATATCGCCGGTCGCGAGTACCACCTGGAAGAAGGGGTGGTGCGCCGTCGAGCGAGGCGGGTCGACCACCTCGACGAGACGCTCGAACGGAATATCTGAGTGGGCAAATGCCGAGAGGTCGGCGTTACGGGTCGATTCGAGCAATCCGCGGAAAGAAGCCTTCGGATCCACCTGTGTCCGGAGAACCACTGTTCCGACAAACATGCCGACGAGATTGTCGAGGGCCTGATTCCCGCGTCCGCTGACCGGGGTGCCGATCGCGATGTCGGGCTCCCCCGCCATCCGAGACAGCAGTACCGACAACGCCGTGTGCAGCACCATGAACGGTGTGGACCGAGTGCTGCGAGCCAGGGATTCGACGGCGCGGTGCGTCTGCGCCGAGAGGGTCGACGACACCGTCGCACCTCGATAGGACGCGACTGTGGGATGCGGCCGATCCGTCGGGAAATCGAGACGGGTCGGGACGTGCGCCAATGCAGCGCGCCAGTATTCGATCTGGCGCGATGCCTCCGATTCCGGATCGTCCTCGTTGCCGAGAGAATCGATCTTCCAGAGCGTGTAGTCCGCGTAGTGAACGCTCAACGGCGACCACTGTGGCGCGGTTCCCGCGAGCCGTGACGCGTAGGCCGTCATCACATCCGCGGCCAGTGGTTGCATCGACCAACCGTCGCCACTGATGTGGTGGACGACGAGTACAAGAATATGCTCCCGACCAGACGTCCGGAGAAGCGAAGCCCGCACCGGAACCTCGGTGGTCACGTCGAACCCGGCACCGACCAATTCGCCGATAGCCGCGACGGGGTCACTGACATCCGCGGGTTCGAGAGCAACTGGCGCGTCGTCGAGAATGCACTGGTAAGGACCTTGATCCGAATCCGGATAGAATGTGCGCAGCACCTCGTGCCGGTCGATGACATCGCTGATCGCCTGGCGCAAAACCTGAACGTTCAGGTTGCCGGACAAAGCGAGTGCTGCCGCAATGTTGTACGCCCCGGATTCCGGATCGAATCTGTTGAGGAACCACATACGCTGCTGGGCCGGTGAGAGCGGAATCCGGTCCGGTCGAGGGCGGGGTCCGAGTTCGGTCAACCTGGACGGCGCTCTGCCGGCGACGAGTCCGGCCAGCGCACCAACTGTCGGAGCGTCGAACAGGTCTCGGACACCCAGAGTCGATCCCAGTGCCGAGTTGATCCGTGCCACCACCCGCGCAGCCGTCAGGGAGTTGCCGCCGAGCGCAAAGTAATCAGCGGTAACGCCGATGTTTTCCACTCCGAAAAGCTCGGAAAAGATTGCGGCAATAGCCCTTTCGGGTTCGGTGACGGGAGCGACGTACTCACCTGCCGTCGAATCCGGTTCCGGCAACGCACGCCGGTCGAGTTTTCCGTTGGGGCCCAGCGGCATCGACGCCAAGAACACGAATATTGAGGGAACCATGTAGGTGGGCAGCTTCTCCTGCGCGTGCGCGCTGAGAAGGGCACTGTCGATTGCCGAATCAGCTGTCACGTAGGCGATCAGGCGGTCCTGTCGTACGACGGTTGCGGCCGAGAGTACTCCCGAGAGTTCCAACAGGACCGCGTCGATTTCTCCGAGTTCCAAGCGCTGCCCGCGAAGCTTCACCTGGAAGTCGGTACGACCCAGATACTCGATCTCACCCGTGGAATTCCACATGACGAGGTCGCCCGTCCGATACATCCGCCCGGGCCCGAAGGGGTTGGCTACGAAACGATCTGCTGTCAAGTCAGAGCGTTGCACGTAGCCGCGGGCGAGTTGGACTCCCGCGAGATAGAGTTCTCCCGCCACTCCGATCGGGCTCGGCGCGAGGCGGTGGTCCAGCACGTAGGTCTGCGTGTTCCAGACCGGAGCGCCGATCGGCACCGGACCTGTTGCGGCGGCATCCGTCTGATGGAAAGTGACGTCGACGGCAGCTTCGGTGGGACCGTAAAGATTGTGCAGACGTGCACCGAATCGTTCGTGGAAGCGAACGACCGCCGCACGCGGAAGTGCCTCGCCGCTGGCGAACACCTGACGAACGGATCGAAGTTGTGCGAGATCGCCGTCGACGAGGAAGACGTCGAGCATCGAAGGGACGAAGTGCAAGGTGGTGACACCTTCGCGAGCGATCAGCTCGGAGAGGTACCGAGAATCGCGATGTCCATCGGGTTCTGCAACTACCAGTCGCGAGCCGGCGACGAATGGCCAGAACAACTCCCACACCGAGACGTCGAAGGTGGCGGGTGTCTTGTGCAGCACGACGTCGTGACGGCCGAGCGGATATTCATGTTGCATCCACAGCAGGCGATTGACTATCGCTCGATGCGACACTGCAACGCCCTTGGGCTTTCCGGTGGACCCGGATGTGAAGATCACATAAGCAACGTGATCCGGCGATACACGACCGAGACGCTCGACGTCTGCGAGCCGCTCGGTGGAGTACCCCGACAGATCGATCTCGTCGAGAAGTACGGGGTTGACCCCATCGGGCAGCGATGTTGCGTCGGCCGCGACCGACAGGACGACCGACGGTGCTGCGATGTCGAGCACGTACCGGATCCGCTCGTCCGGATGCTGCGGATCGATCGGAAGATACGCACCGCCGGCTGCGATGACGGCGTGCACTGCCACCACGTACTGCGCGCTCCGGTGCAGAGCGATCGCGACCAGTGACTCCGGCCCGACGCCGCGTTCTACGAGGTGACGAGCGAGAGAGTTGACCTGGGACCGGAATTCTCCGCGACTGATCGTCGTGCCCGCGAAGGTCAGTGCAGCATCGGCCAAGTCGGCGATACCCGAGTCGACGATTTCCGAGTCGGCGATTTCCGAGTCGGCGCCGAGTAAGTCGAGCAGCGTCTTGTCAGCTATGACGTGGGAAGTGTCGTTCCACTCGTCGAGTACGAGCCGTCGTTCGGCCGCGTCGAGATAGTCGATGTCCCGGATACGGATTTTCTCGCCAGTCATCGCGCCCAGTATCGATGCAAGGCGTCGGCCTACACGCTCTGTTGCGTCGTGGTCCATCGCATCGGGTGCGTACTCGATGGTGAGGTGAAGGCTCGGTTCGAGGACCGTGATCAGGGCGAGCGGGTAGTGAGTCGCGTCGGCGACCTCGATTCCCGTAACTCGCATCCCGGCGATATCCGTCGCGGATTCGAGCGCCGAACGGTCGACGGGATATGACTCGAACACCGTCAACGTGTCGAACATCGCGCCGGCACCCACGGCCGACTGCACCTCGGCCAGGCCGACGTGGTGACTGTCGAGCAGCCGAACCTGCTCGGACTGAACGTGTTCGAGGAGTTCGGACACCGAACTGTCCGGGTTGACACGAACGCGAACAGGAACTGTGTTGATGAACAACCCGAGAATGTCTTCGACCCCGGTCAGCGACGCGGGTCGACCCGAGACGGTGGCTCCGAACACGACGTCGTCGCGTCCGAGCATTCCACTGAGCAGTAGACCCCACGCAGTCTGGACGACAGTGTTGACCGTGACGCCGCTGCGCCTGGCCAACTCGAAGATCGCCTCGGTCGACGAGGCTTCCAGCGGGACTTCGACATCCACGGGAACTGCGTGCACGGAGGACTCCGTACGGTGTGGTGCGACCAGCGTCGGTTCGTCTACTCCAGACAGTGCGCCGATCCACCTGTCCAATGCCGCGCCGTTGTCTTGTTCGGCGAGCCAGTGCAGATAGGTGCGATACGACCGAGCGGGAGCCGGCAGCGACGTGTCGGCGGCGTAGAGCGACAGTAGATCGCGCACCAACAACGGCATGGACCAACCGTCGAAGAGAATGTGGTGATTGGTCACGATCAGGTGCGCCGAATCCGCACCCTGGCGTAGCAGCACTGCACGAAGCAGTGGGGGCGCGCTCAGATCGAACGGTGCCGTGCGCTCGAGTTCCGCGACGACGTGCGGATCACCCCCGAGCACCTCCCGCCATGGAGTTGCCACGGAATCGAGAACGAGCTGTGCTGCAACGCCGTTCGAGTCGTACACGAAGGCAGTCCGAAGTGCGGTGTGGCGCTCGAACAGTCTCGAAAGCGACCGCTGTAGTCGATCGCTGTCGACGATCCCGGCGAGGGACAGAACGATCTGGCCGGTGTAGACGTCGACGGCATCGGCGGTGAGGCCGGCATGAAACTGGAATCCGGCTTGCAGCGGCGAGAGCGACCAGATGTCCTCCAGGTGGCCGAACTGCTTCTCCCACAGTTCTATTTCGTCCTGCGAAGCCGAGACCAGGGGAACGTCTGACGGCGTGAGGCCGGCATGATCACCGACGGAGGCGGCAATCTTCTCCAGTTCGACGCGCCACGCCGTCGCGAGCTCCGCGACTGCAGCGGGTTCGAAGATACCTTCGGGGAAAGCAAATGACGCCGAAAGGAACTCGCCTTCCGGACCGTCCACGACGGCGGCATTGATGTCGATCGCGTAATTGACCGCGAGATCGCTTCCGCTGCCGTTGTTGAGATCGATTCCGGCGTCGGGAATCCAGCCCGCGGCCCGCAATTCGTCACCGAACTCCGCAGTGGACATCTTGCCCAAGTAGTTGAAACCGATCTGCGGTTCCGGGCCGGTCAGCATCCCTGCACGTCGGAGCAGCCCGTAACCGATACCGGACCCCGGCGTGGTTCTCAGCTGTTCCTTGACGGATTTCACGACCGTCGGCGTGTCCACTCCGAGTCCGGTGAGATCGATCCGAACCGGGTACACCGCCGTGAACCAGCCGACGGTCCTGGACAGGTCGGCACCGGGCAGCACGTCTTCGTCTCGTCCGTGACTTTCGAGCGAGACCAGCATCCGCTGTGATCCGCTCCAGGTGCGCAATGCCAGGGCAAGCGCACTGAGCAAGCCGTCGTTGACACCGGTCCGATAGTGCGACGGTACCGCGCGCAACAGGTGATCTGTTGTGTCACGGTCGATGTCGACCCGGACTCGACGCAGTGACGACCCTCGGTCCCGTTCCGCATCGAGAGGACGCGAACCGATCGGCGCACCATCGAAGTCGACGACCTCACGCCAGTACTCGAGTTCCGCCGACGGTGACAGCTCGGTGAGTCCGTGCGACCAACGCCGCAGTGACGTTCCGACGGGCATCGGTACCGGCGTGCCACCGTGAACGATCTGTTGCCAGGCTGCAGCGAAGTCCGGAAGGAGAATCCGCCACGAGACGCCGTCGACAACCAGATGGTGGATGACGACCACCAATCGGCCCGAATCGTGCGTCGAGTCGAGCCAGACGATCTGAGCAGTATCGCCGCGGTACGGATCGAGCCTCGACGCGGCGTCCGCGGTCGCCTGGGTGAGAGCTTCCTCGAACTCGGGGGTTCCGGGTAGCGCTTCGGTGACGGTCCGACGAACCCATGTATCGACAGCACAGCCAGGGGCAATGTCGAATCCGGAGTGGTCGGGCAGCAAACGCGCGCGAAGAGCGTCGTGTTGATCGACAACTACTTGAAGAGTTGCCGCGAGGCGCGAGAGATCAAGTCCGACAGGAACACTGACCGACACGGCTTGATAGAAGGTGTCGATGCTG
Organism: uncultured Rhodococcus sp.; assembly: GCF_963525155.1. Lineage (NCBI taxonomy): Bacteria > Bacillati > Actinomycetota > Actinomycetes > Mycobacteriales > Nocardiaceae > Rhodococcus > uncultured Rhodococcus sp. The sequence goes on along the minus strand of NZ_CAURKP010000089.1, from coordinate 7,717 downwards.
CCGGCCGTGCCCAGTATCTTGGCTGCGATCGGGGTCAGCGGGACAAACCCCACTCCCTTCCCCGGCAGTTCTTCTAGTACGACCGATTCATCTGCCGGGAGTGCGATTTCGGCCAATCGCGCCACCGTCTTGCGTTCGAACACGTCGCGAGGAGTGAAGACAACTCCGGCGGCTTTTGCTCGAGAGACGAGCGAGATCGCGACGATGCTGTCTCCACCCAGCGCGAAGAAGGAATCGTCGACGCCGACTCGCTCGACGCCGAGTACCGACGCAGCGGCGTCGGCGATGATGCGCTCGACCGGACCGCTCGGCGCCCGGTAGTTCTGAGCCGCCGAACGAAATTCCGGTTCGGGTAGCGCCTGGCGATCGAGCTTGCCTGCCGGGGTCAGTGGCACTTCAGCCAGCGGTATCAGCTGGGACGGCACCATGTGAGCGGGCAGGAATCGAGATGCGTGTGCGATCAACGCTTCTTCGTCGAGATCGTGTCCCGGCTTGATCTTCACGTACGAGTACACGGTGCCGCCGGCAAGCGTCACCACGAAATCGACGGATTCATGGCGTGCGAGCACAGCGTCGATCTCACCGAGTTCGATGCGAAGTCCATTGACCTGCACCTGGAAATCGGAGCGGCCGACGTACTCGAGTTCGAGAGTCCGAGTCCAGCGGACCACGTCTCCGGTGCGGTACAACCGAGTTCCGCCGCCGAGAGGATCGGCGACAAAACTCGCAGCGGTGAGAGCCGAACGTGAGTGGTAGCCCTGCGCCAATCCGGGGCCACCGAGATACAGTTCACCGGCCACCCCGGCCGGCACAGGTCGCAACCAGCGGTCGAGAACCATCAGATGCGCGCCCTGAATCGGAGAACCGATCGTGATGGCCTCGTCCGACGCCAGCGGGGGTGTCGTGGTGATGACGATGGTTGACTCGGTGGGCCCGTAACTGTTGTAGAACCGGCAGATCGGGCCGAAGCGTCGAACCAGGTCCGGCGGGCACACGTCACCTCCGACAACCACAGCTTCGAGATCCGGAAGATCGGTGGCGTCCACCGTGCCCAGAATTGCGGGCGCACTGATGATGTGGGTGACGCGCTCGCTGCGCAGCAGTTCTGTGAGCTCGCCGCCGCCGTAGACATCTGCCGGAGCGATGACCATCGTCGCCCCGGCACTGAACGCCTGAACCATTTCGAAGACGGAGGCGTCGAAACTTGCGGACGAGAATCGCAGAACTCGCGAATGTGCACCGACGCCGAGTTCGGGGCGACCCCATGCGGTGAAATCGACCAACGCATTGTGCGTGACGGCAACACCTTTCGGTGTACCAGTGGAACCGGACGTGTAGATCAGATAGGCGATGTGATCGCTTCGCAACGGCGCCGTGCGGTCGGAGTCGTCGACGACGGACTCGTCGCCGACAAAGCTGAAGGCATCGATAGAGATGCAGTCCAGATCGACGGGCAGCATCTGATGGACAGTCGAATCAGTAATTCCCACAACAGCATTACTGTCCCCGACCATGTGATCGATTCGTTCGACCGGGTACGTCGGATCGACCGGAACTGATGCAGCGCCGGTTTTGGCAACCGACCACCACGCGATGACGGCATCGATGGATCGAGGCAGCGCGATCACGACACTGGTGCCAGGACCCACTCCGCGCCGGATCAGCATTCGAGCGAGTACGTTGGAGCGACGATCGAGTTCGCGGTAGCTGAGCTGCTGGGTACCGCAGCTCAGTGCGATCCCCTCCGACGATGCCGCGACGCCGTGGGCGAGAATCGTGGGCAAGGTCATCGGTGCCAGTGCGTCAGGGCCGCGTGCCGGAACGATCGACTTCCGCTCGGCTTCGCTCAGGATCTCGAGATCGTGAACACGAGTGTCCGGCAGCGCTTGCATGTACCGGGACAGCAGTTCGACGTATCGGCGGACATGGTCGCTCAGGACATCTGCGGTGTACAGATGGGGATTGGCTTCGAAATCGATTCGCGGCGCCTCTCCCGAGGCACTCGGATAGATGTTGACCGACAGGTCTTCCACCGGCCCTGTCGACAAGACGTGGAATCGACCAGTCACCGACCCCAGGACCACTTCGGGGTGAAAGTTCATGATGTTGATCGCAGGACCGAAGAACCCCCGCTCGGCACCGAGGCCTCGATCGCGCCTCATGTCCTCGGTGCGGTACCGCTGATGTCTGAGCGCGCCGGTCAGTTCGAGCGAGGCAGCCGCGCTCAATTCGGCAACCGTGGTCGTAGCGGTCACCGCGAGGCGCAGCGGAACGACGTTGGAGATCATGCCACCCGAACCGCGCAGAACCCTGTTCGTGCGCGCGGTCACCGGCAAACTCAGCACTACGTCTTCGGTGCCGGTCCCCCGGGCGAAGTAGAGCGCGAAAGCAGCCACCGCCGCCGCCGAAGAGAACTCGTCCGCCTTCGCCGTCGCGTTCGCACTGTCGAGTGTTCGGCCGACCACGACCGCACCCGCTGTGGCGTCCATCCGCTTCCCGGCCAGACTTGCCACGGCCGGAAGGTCTGCTGTCTTGGCTGCCCAGTAGTCCTGATCTCGGCGGAATCGCGGCGAGTGCCGATACTCGGCCTCGGCGTCGCGCACGGCCAGAAGATCGGTTGCCGACGATTCGGGGACTGAAAGGCCGGCGACCTCCGCTGAGTAGAGCTCGGCGATGCGTGTCATGAAGTTCATGGCGCCGTAGCCGTCGAGGACCAGATGATGGATCCGGCAGTACCAGAACTGGCGGTTCGCGCCGACGCTCAGGACGGCTGACTTCACCAATCGATCGGTGAGTAGATCGAAAGGTCGGGTGTACTCCTGCCGCATCCACTCGAGTGCGGCTGCCTCCGGCTCGCGCTCACCGCTCAGATCGACGACCTCGACGCTCTGACTGAGCTCGGAATCGATCTGCTGAAACGGTTCGCCGTCGATCTCGAGGAGTTTCAGCATCCCGGAGCCGAACTCATGCGCTGCTGTGACGCAGGCACTTTCGAGCACCGCCGCGTCGAGAGTCCCGTCGACTACGACATACTGCGCGATCGTGATCGGCACATCAGTACGCAGTAGCTGGGCAAACCAGATTCCGCGTTGCGCGCTGGTCAGCGGAAAGGGCTCGAAACGTCGATCAGCATGCACAGCGTCGTTCTCTCATCTGCCGAAAAAAGTACCGACGGCCTGCATCGATTGCTGTGGACCTGCGGCGCGAGACGACCGTACCGACTACCACTCGACACAGTCCGCCGATTGATCAAAGATAGGGTTGCATAACCTTCCCATCTCGTCAAATGGCAAAACAAGTCCCATGCGATCACGTAAAGGATTCCGCTAGGTCTGTTTCTGCAGATCAGACCTGGGATTCGAGTGCGGTCTCAGTATTCGGCGCGTCATGCGCCGGGTACGCATGCACCAAGGCAGTAGCGAGTTTGGGCACCGCGTGAGTGAGCGAATGCTCGGCGCTGTGCGCTATCGCATGAGCTTCGGCAAGAGTTGCCCGGGGATCGATGTCGAGTTCTGCATCGGCATGCAGTCGGTGTCCGATCCACCGCATCTTCAGATCACGAACACCGAGGACTCCGGGTTCGTGCATCAATGCATGCTCTGCGTCGTCCACCAACTCAGGTTCGACGCCGTCCATCAACCTCCGGAAGACGTCTCGCGCTGCAGTCCTGAGCACCGCCACGATGGCGACGGTGATGACAAGGCCGATGATCGGATCTGCCAACGGGAAACCCAGCGCAACTCCCCCCGCCCCCAGAAGGACTGCGAGCGAAGTGAATCCGTCGGTCCGAGCATGCAATCCATCGGCCACCAGTGCCGCTGAACCGATTTGCCTGCCGACCCTGATCCGATACAACGCCACCAATTCGTTTCCGATGAAACCGATCAAACCTGCCGCCGCTACCCAACCGAGGTGCTCGATCTCGACCGGGTTGATCAATCGCCTCACCGCCTCGACACCGGCGATCACTGCCGACAGTGCGATCATGGCGAGCACGAACAGTCCGGCCAAATCCTCCGCACGCCCGAAACCATAGGTATAGCGCCTGGTCGCAGCGCGCCGACCGAGCGCGAAGGCAATCCAGAGTGGGACTGCCGTGAGCGCGTCGGAGAAGTTGTGAATGGTGTCCGCAAGCAGCGCCACCGAACCCGAGATCGCCACGATCGCAACCTGAGCAACTGCGGTGACGCCGAGCGCGACAAGACTGATCTTGACCGCCCGGATGCCGATTGCGCTCGATTCCAATGCGTCGTCGACACTGTCGGCAGCATCGTGACTGTGCGGGGAGAACACTTCGCGAACTGCCGATCGAAACCCCTTCGGGCCGTGGACATGGCCGTGGCCGTGACTGTGGCCGTGGCCGTGGCCGTGGCCGTGGGACATCTTTGGTTCGTGCGTCATGACGCACCTTCTTCTTGATCGCTACGATCGACCTTCGCCGAGCGCTCCGGGTGTATCTCCCGAAGTTCACCTTCACTACGGTGATGCCCCGGCAATCCGGGTCCGGCATGCTCCGCATTGAAGACCGCGTCCGTAACCAGTTGGCGTACATGGTCGTTCTCCAGGCGATAGAACACCGTCGTACCATCGCGGCGCGTTCGTACCAACCTTGCCATGCGCAATTTCGCCAGGTGCTGCGACACCGAGGGCGCCGGCTTGCCGACGCGTTCCGCCAGTTCGTTCACCGAGCACTCGCGGTCTACCAATGCCCACAAAACCTGCACACGGGTTGCGTCGGCCAGCATGCGGAACACCTCGACGACGAGGTCGACCTGATCATCGGGAAGCTTACGGCGACAAACACCACTATCTGCGTTCATACGTAGATAGTAGATCATGCTGGACGCCGAAGATGACCTCTCGTCGATTCACCAGTTGTGCAAAGCTTGGCGGCAGAGCCCTTCGCCACTCGCAGACCGGGAGACAACGATGAGTACCGACGATTGGAACGCAGGAATCATTGCGGAATTTCGGGAGAACGAGGGCAAGGTAGGTGGCCCCTTCGAAGGTGCGCCCATGGTGTTGGTCCACCACACAGGACGCAAATCCGGACGCGATTTCGTGAGTCCCATGATGTATCTGGCAGACGAGCAGGATCCGAAGACCATCTACGTTTTTGCATCCAAGGCCGGTGCCCCGACCAATCCCGACTGGTACTACAACCTCGTTGCCACCGACCAGGCAGAGGCCGAGATCGGCACCGAAACATACCCGGTCTCCGTCAGCGAAGTAACCGGCGAGAAGCGTGACCGCATCTACGACGAGCAGGCCAGTCGATACCCGGGATTTGCCGAATACGCGGAGAAGACAGCTGGGATCCGCACAATTCCGGTGGTAGCCCTGACTCGCGCGTAAATCCTGGTAGCACCTCCCAGTCGTTTCCATTCGGAAACGACTGGGATCGTTTGTACGGAATCAGGTCGCTGAAGAGGCTTTGACCTCACCCTTCGCATGGCGTCCGAGCAGCACGTATCCGACCCAGGATCCGACAACCACTGTCGCCGCGAGCGCCTGTACAAGGCCTTCGATACTCGCCGGATAGAACACGCCGGTGATGTAGTGCGAGATGAATCCGGTGGACGGCAACTCCGCGATCCCGGCCATTCGGCGGGCCCAGTTCTCGAGATTGGTCAGCGGGCAGTCATATCCGACCGCTATCGAACCGGCTCCCCAGACGACTGCAAGAAGGTGGAAACCGATGGTACGACGCCACTTCCACGCCACGAACCCACCCAGCACCACATAGAGGACAAACCCGAAGTGAACGAACACCGTTACTACTTCGATGAGCCGATACACCATCGCCGTCTCCGCTCGTGGCGCGGAAGTCCCGCAACAACCAGACTAATCCGATGTTAGTCCTCGTAGAGGTGATCTACCCGGTGTATGCAGCGGTCGTGCGAGCAGCGGCGGCTGCAGCCGCATCCGGGTCGTCGCCCGATGCGATCGCAGCTTCGGCCCACAGTTCACTGCTTCCCGCGATGAATGCCTTGGCCTCGTCGCTCGCCGACCACTCGGGTGTCTCGAGTGGCGTCGCGATCCCCAGTTCCACGTGTCGAGCCAGCCCGAGCAGTCCCATGTCCCACCCGACGCCGACGGCACCTGGACCGTACTCGGCCCACCGATCCGGCTCCACGTCCGCGGCATGTTCGAAATCGAACAGCGTTGCACCACTGCCCTTTTCGGCGAGATTTACAGTCACATAGCTCACATCGCCGCCATATTCCCAGGTGATGCGAAGAGTTCGAGGAGCTTCGCACGCCAAAATCTCGCCGCCGGCGTTGCCCTCGAGCTGATAGTGGCCGCCGATCATGGCTTCTCCCGCGACCGGCATGAACCATTGGCGAATGCGGTCGAACTCGGTGATCGCCGCCCAGACCGTGCCTATTGGTGCCGCGAGAGTCCGCGACATGCGCAGCATGCGCGTTTTCCCCTCGCCTCCGCCTAACGGGCCCAGTTCTCGCGCCACCAACTGCAACGAATCAACTGCTTTGTCGAACATGAGACTCCTCGGTTCGAGCGAAACTTTCAGCTCAGGCGCTGCTGTAGATCTACCGCTACCTCTTCTCCAGCGGCGCTCTTGCCGATCGCCTTGCACAGCGCCACGCGCAGCGGAAGCCAGTGCGGTCCGTCGCCGGAGGGCATCAGCGTCGCCTCGAAGGGATGCTCACCATCGAGGGTCCCGACCACCTTCACAGCGCGTCTGGTTCCCAGAAGTTCCGCCGAGCCGGGCACGGTCAAGAACGTTGCGAACGCACCGTCTTTCTCGATGGGAGCGGTGAACGAGTAATCGAGCGGTTGTGGAGTCTTGTCAGTGGCCATCTCGCGTCACTGCTCAGCAGCGAGCAGGACGTCGGTGTCGAAACACGTGTGAGTGCCGGTGTGGCACGCGGCGCCCTCCTGATCGACGATCAGCAAGACGGAATCGCCGTCACAGTCGAGGCGCACCTCGTGCACGTACTGGGTGTGCCCGGAGGTCTCTCCCTTGACCCAGTACTGCTGCCGCGAGCGCGAATAGTACGTCCCCTTACGGGTTTCCAGTGTTCGCGCGAGCGCTTCGTCGTCCATCCACGCGACCATCAGCACATCACCGGTCGATTTCTCCTGCGCAACCGCGCTGAACAGTCCGGCGTCGTTTCGCTTCAGCTTCGCCGCGATTGCGGGATCAAGGCTCATATGACGTTTATACCTTCCACCTGTGACTTCCGTGGAATTCCCCTGCTTGTTCGCCGTAGAATGGAAGTTACTTCGCTGTCACCGTGGAAGAAGATCCGACATGAACCATCAACGTCATGACGGCCCACACCCGGAGTACACCTGCCATATCGTGAACCCGAGTACCGATCGCGTCCGAACCCGCCACGTCGTTCTCGGCATCGGCCCAGGTGCTACCAGCAAGAATGTACTCAGCTACGCACTGACGCTTGCCGCCAAGGAGGATTCAGCACTCCACGTCGTTCACTGCATCACGTCCGAGGACCTACCTGTCGAAACCGACTCACCAGAATTCGAAACGCGTCTGCACGACGAGATGGCGTCCCAACGTGAGCAGACAACCTCGACACTTGCCTCGCACACGGACACCTGGACCTACGACTGCACCTACGGCGACCCGGCCGGTGTCATCCTCGCGACCGCGGACAAGTACGACGCCTTCACCATCGTGATCGGCTCACCGCGAAAAGGCGCTGCCTCCGCGTTGAGCCGACTGATACAC
>NZ_CAURKP010000088.1:0-22988 GCF_963525155.1 uncultured Rhodococcus sp. | reverse complement strand
CCCTTGTGGTCAGCAACAACTCGAATCGCGTCATCGAGAGTCTCGACCAGGACGACGCCATCGAGGATGGCGGTCAATCCGGCACGCAACTCGTCAGGGCAGTCGATGACGTCGACGGCCGGACGACTACCCGGCGCGATCTCGGCCTCGCGCTTGATCGCCGGTTCACCGCTCACGATCAGTGATGCACGTCCACCGTCCTGATCGGCCAGTGCTGTGACAGCGGAGCGAGCAGAGTCCAGCGAATGCGCCACGACGGCGTCTGCTGCCGGCCCCATCGCGGCGGCGATCGCGGCCTCGTAGCCGGGTTCGACGTGAATCAGTCCGACCAGCGAGGTGATGCCGTCGTCGCCGCGGTGTTCGAGCAGCCAGCCGCCACCGTCCTTGCGCTGCAAACCCATCGACAGTGCCTCGATGCGCGCCCGGAGCGAAGCGATGCGTTGCCCGCTCGTCTTTTCTTCCTCACGAAGCTCTTCGACGCGCGCGTCGATCATCTCGAGAGCCTCGATGGCGCGTTCGTGATTGGTATCGAGGCCGACTTCACCGACGTCGAGGTCCCCGATGCTTTCTTGCACCGTGTCGAACTCGGCCTGTGCGGCATCGCCACGCAGACGAGCCTCGTCGATCGCCTCGGTCAGCCGAGACACTTCCGCGTCGACGGATTCGACGCGGGTACGCAGAGTGTCGACCTGACCGGAGAGTCGAGCAAGACCTTCACGGCGGTCGGCGACGGCACGAACTTCCGCCATGTGCGCCCGTTCCGCTTCTGCTGCAGCATCTTCGGTGGCTGCGAGCTGGTCCCGAGCAGCTTCCGAGGCCGCTCGCGCGATTTCGACGCCTTCGAGGAGTTCGGCCTCCTCGGCAGCAAGACGTTCGGCGCGCGCCTCCATCTCGTCCGGGTCCTGGCCGCGGTTGCCGACGGGTTCGGAGTCGAGATGACGCGCACGCTCGCGGGCGATGCGCACAGTGGCGTTCACGCGTTCGGCAAGCGCGGAAAGCTGGAACCAACTCTGCGCAGCGGCTTCCGATCCCGGAGTCAGACGAGCGAGAGCTTGCTCCTGGCGCCCGAGTTCGAGGTTGGCCTCGTCGAGCGCAGCCGCCACCTGGTTGTGCTGTTCACGGGCCGCTTTCTCGTCCTGTGCCTGGTCGTTCAACTGGTTTCGACGGGTCACCAGATCGTCAGCGGCCAGACGCATCTTTGCATCACGCAGGTCAGCCTGGACCGTCTGTGCTCGCCGAGCAACCTCGGCTTGGCGTCCCAGCGGTTTGAGTTGCCGACGCAGTTCCGCGGTGAGGTCACTGAGGCGAGCGAGATTGGCCTGCATGGAATCGAGTTTGCGCACCGCTTTTTCCTTGCGGCGGCGATGTTTGAGGACTCCCGCGGCTTCTTCGATGAAGGCGCGTCGATCTTCGGGACGGGATTCGAGGATCGCGGCGAGCCGTCCCTGCCCGACGATGACATGCATTTCGCGGCCGATGCCGGAGTCGCTGAGCAGTTCCTGGACGTCCATCAGACGGCAGGACGAGCCGTTGATCTCGTACTCCCCCGCGCCGTCGCGGAACATGCGGCGCGTGATCGACACCTCGGAGTACTCGATCGGGAGCGCCCCGTCGGCGTTGTCGATGGTCAAGGTCACCTCGGCGCGGCCCAGCGGCGCGCGGCCGGAGGTGCCGGCAAAGATGACATCTTCCATCTTGCCGCCGCGCAGGGCCTTGGCGCCCTGCTCGCCCATCACCCAGGTCAACGCATCGACGACGTTGGATTTACCCGAGCCGTTCGGGCCGACCACACAGGTAATTCCCGGCTCGAACCGAAGAGTCGTTGCCGACGCAAAGGATTTGAATCCCTTGAGTGTCAGACTCTTGAGGTGCATGGGGGGAAACTTTACCGCCAAACCGGTCAGCGTTCGACGAACCCTGTCAGGTCGCCCCTGGCGGTGTCCCAGCTGTCGACCACGAGATCCACCGTGCCCGGGGTAGTGCCGGAGCGCAGCAGCTCCACCAATCGCTCGAGCTGCGTGCGTTGGCCTTCCGCCACGACGAGCACTCGACCGTCACGCTGATTGGACGCATATCCGATCAATCCGAGTTCGAGAGCGCGGGCCCTGGTCCACCACCGGAACCCGACGCCTTGAACGTATCCGTGAACCCACGCCGTCAACCGCACAGGCGCTGCTTCAGCCATGACGCTCAGCCCGCCACACGTTCGAGACGGTGAACGTCACCCAGGAATCCGGTGGTGTAGAGCGCGTTGGGATCCCAGCCCGGTCCGGCGCCGAACTTGACCGCGGATGTGAACGGCAGACCCGAGGCGATCTCACACGAAGATCCCGAATCCGGATCGACGCGAACAACTTTGCCGCCTGCATTGAATGCGACGTACAACGCGCCGTCCGGTCCGACGGTCAGATCGTCCGCCATGTTTGCCGGACCGAACCCGGGGAGCGTGATCGTTCGCACCGGCCCGCCCAGATCGTTTGCGTCGAGGATGTGGACGGCGGTGACCATGTCGAAGGTCGTGCTCACGTAGATCGTCGAACCGGAGCGTGCGAGGCCGTCGACGGTGCCGAGGTCTTCACGAACGATCGAACTGCTTCCGTCACTGTTGACGACCGTGAGCCCCGGCCTGGTGAGTGTGCGGGCAGTGAGGAAACGGTTATCGTCCAGCTGCACAAGCCCGTTCGGCATCACCAGACCGTCGGCGATCGTTGTCACCGACCCGTCTGCGACGTCGACCTTGCGGAGGCTGCCGTCGGCGATTCCGAACAGTCCCGAGACAGTCGAGTTGCCCGTGGTGAAGTACACGGATCCCTCACGCGCGACCAGACCGCCAGGTCCGGTGACGTCACCGACCAAAGTTGTCCGTGTTCCGTCCGGCGCCACTTTCAGCAGTGCACCCGGCCCGATCAGAGCCGACTGCGACAACACCATCGATCCGCTGCCGTCGAATTCGAGATTCTCGAGCATTCCGGCACCAGTCGCCACGACGCTCGACGTCCATGTGCCGCAACCACCGTCCGAGCCGTCGGCCGGGACCGAGGCCTGTGCCGGAGCACTCAGCGCCACAACGGAACCCAGTGCGATCGCAGCGACAACGCTGCCGGCGCGGAACATCAGGCTTCCGTGTCGAACGACAGAGTGACCTTGGTTCCGGCCTTGAGGGTGCGCCCGACCGTGCATACCTTGTCCACGGAACGCTCGACGAGAGTGATGAGGCGCTGCTGTGCCTCGGCATCCAACTCGCTGAGATCGAGCTCGAGGACCTCGTCGAGCTGCGGGTAGACTTCGTTTTCACGATCGGCGGCTCCGGACACTCGGACCGTCGCGTCGTAGTTGTCACCGAGCCGGCGCGAGATCGGGAAGTCGGAGCTCATCCCCGTGCATGCGGCCAGTGCAATTTTGAGGAGTTCGCCGGGCGTGAAGACTCCTGGCACCGATTCGGAGCCGATGAGAACCTCTGCGCCGCGCGAACTCTTGCCGGTGTAGAGGCGGGTTCCGGTTCGTTCGACCCAAAGCTCCGTGTGAGCCGGGGCGGTTGCAGTGGTGTCGGGAGTCTGTTCAGCCATGACGCAATCTTGCCACTCCGCCGAACCGAAGGGGCGGGAGACCTAGGCGATTCGCCGTGCCCTCGGGGTCGGCTGGCACCGCGGGCAACTGAACGACGATCGATTCATGAACTTCTCACGCTTGATCGGCGCGCCGCATCGCGGGCACGGGAGGTTTTCCTGCCCGTACGCCGACAGCGACCGGTCGAAGTAGCCCGATTCCCCGTTGACGTTCACGTAAAGCGCGTCGAAGGACGTACCGCCCTGATCGAGCGCTTCACCCATCACCGAGTGTGCCGCGGTCAACAGTTCTCGAAGTTTGGGCCTGGTAAGCGTTTCGGCGATTCGGTTGCCGTGAATCTTGGCGCGCCACAATGATTCGTCGGCGTAGATGTTTCCGATTCCGGAGACCACCGTCTGGTCGAGAATCGCGCGCTTGATCTCGGTGTGCTTGCCCCGCAGGACTTTCACGACGGTTTCGAGATCGAACGCCGCATCCATGGGATCGCGGGCGATGTGCGCCACCGACTCGGGCAGCATCGTTCCGTCGACCTCGACGAGGGGTGAAATCGACCAGCCACCGAAGGTCCGCTGATCGACGAATCGAAGATCGGCCCCGGAATCGAGGGCCAACCGAATGCGTAGGTGCTTTTCCCAGTCGACTGTCGGGGGTTGGACCAGCATCTGTCCGCTCATCCCGAGATGAACCACCAGTCCGACACCGGCAGGCTCGAGAACCAGCCACAGGTACTTGCCGCGACGCTCTGCCGAAGCGATGGTCTGCCCGGTGAGTTGGCCGATCAAGTCCTCGGAACCGAGAATGTGGCGCCTGATCGCGCGGGGATGGAGTACCTCGACGGCCTCGATCGCCGCACCTACAGCATGAGACTGTAGGCCGCGGCGAACGACTTCGACTTCGGGAAGCTCAGGCAAGAGTGAACTCAGCCGGCAAGATCAGGCGTGTCGTCAGCAGCGACTGCGGTAGCAGCGGCATTCTCCGACATCGTCTTCCATGCCGAACTTGCTGCCTTCTGCTCGGCTTCCTTCTTGGAACGACCGACACCGACACCCAAGGGTTTGCCACTGATGAGAACGGTGGCCGTGAATTCCTTGTCGTGATCGGGTCCGGTGGCGGTGATCTCGTAAACGGGAACTCCGGCACCGTGTTCTGCGGTCAGTTCCTGCAGACTCGTCTTCCAATCCAGACCCGCGCCCAGAAGCGGTGCGCGAGTGAGTAGATCGTCGAACAGATCGAGGACGACGCGTCGCGCAGTCTCGATGCCGTGCTGCAGGTGGATGGCGCCGAGAATCGACTCCATACCGTCGGCGAGAATGGACGGCTTGTCACGGCCGCCCGTCATTTCCTCGCCCTTACCCAGCAGCAGGTGTGCTCCGAGTCCACCTTCACCCAGAGTCCTGGCAACCTCGGCGAGTGCATGCATGTTGACCACGCTGGCACGGATCTTCGCCAGATCACCTTCGGATTTGTCCGGGTGGGACAGGTAGAGATTTTCGGTCACCGTCACGCCGAGAACGGAATCCCCGAGGAACTCGAGGCGCTCGTTCGTGGGCAGTCCGCCGTTCTCGTACGCGTACGAGCGGTGCGTGAGAGCCAGGGTCAGAAGACCGGGCTCTATATCTACGCCGACAGCGGCGAGGAGCTTGTCGTGATTGCCCTCGCCGCCGGCGGCTGAAACTGTATTTTCGCTCGTCATAGTCTTTCTCCGGGGAGAACTAGACAGCAGCGGTTACCTGGCGGCCCTTGTAAGTACCGCATGACGGGCATGCGATGTGGGGAAGGGTCTGCTCGCCACAGCCACGGTTGGGGCAGGTAACGAGGGTGGGCACAGTGGTCTTCCACTGGCTACGACGCGACCGCGTGTTGGATCGCGACATTTTGCGCTTGGGGACAGCCACTTCTACTTCTCCTCGGCTTCGGTGATCACAAGATTTTCGCTGGTGTTTGATTCCACGCCAAATTTGGCCGCGAGACCAGCCCAGCGAGGATCAAGTATGTCATGCCCATGCCCAGATTCCGCAATCGCCAGGCGAATGCCACATTCTGAGCACAATCCCAGGCAATCGTCACTGCACAGAGGCTGGAGCGGAAGCGCCAGCCCGACTGCATCGACGATGACCGGTTCGAGGTCGATTTCGTCGTCTTCGACCGCGTAGACCTCTCCCTCTTCCGTTGTCTCCTCGGTGGTGCTGTCCGGGTAAGCGAACAACTCCGTGAGATAGATGTCCACGGTGTCGGTGAAAGGTTCAAGGCACCGCGAGCATTCACCCTTGGTGGGTGCGTGCACGTTTCCGGTGACGAGAACGCCTTCGGACACTGCTTCGAGACGAAGATCGAGATCTATGTCCGCGCCCGCTTCGATCGCGATCAGATCGAGACCGATACGGTTCGGGGACTGAATTGTTCTCTCGACGGTACGCATCGACCCTGGACGACGACCGAGCTTGACCGTGTCCAGCAAAAATCCCGCATCACTTGACTGATGCGACGAACTACGACGATGCGTTGACAAAGAGAACTCACCTAACTGTTGAAACTGGTATGGGCAACCACTCCACAATACGGCAGCTACAAGGCAAATCCCAATTCGATCCACGAAAAAGTGGGCCGCCCCATATCGGACGACCCACCCTCGACTGACTTGTCTGCTCTATCGGCGCCGCTCGGAACGACGATCGTCGTCCTGGTAGTCGGGAACCCCCGAACCCGTTCGAAGCTGCTGACGACCACGCCCGACCGATCGAACCGTTCCGGTGAGGAACTCTTCGAACTCGGCCAACTTGGTGTCCACGTACAGGTCACACTCCGAACGCATCCTGTCGGACTCGGCATGAGCGGCGTCGATCACTCGCGCGGATTCCGCGTGAGCTGACTGGACAACCTCGGTCTGCGACACCAGACGAGCCTGCTCCGCCGTTCCCTCCGCCACCGAATGTTCGTACGAGGCCTGGCCGGACTCGATCATCCGATCGGCCTCGGCACGCGCTCGTCCGGTGACGGCCTCGTACTCACGACGGCCGTCGGTGACGGTCCGTTCCGCTTCTGCTTCGGCGTCCTCGACCAACTGATCGGCGTGCGCACGCGCTTCGGCAACCATGCGATCGGCCTGAGCCTTGGCATCGGACAGAATCCGGTCGGCGTCGTCGCGTGCGTTCTCCACAGTCGAGGTTGCCTCGGCATTGGCGCTGCTGACCGTCTTCTCGGCGTTTGCTCGCGCGTCACCGACCAATTTGTCGCGATGATCGAGGACGTCCTGAGCGTCGTCCAGCTCGCTCGGAATTGCGTCCCGGACGTCGTCGAGTAGCTCGAGTACGTCACCGCGAGGCACAACACACCCTGCGGTCATGGGAACACCGCGCGCCTCTTCGACAATTGCGACCAGTTCGTCCAGTGCCTCGAATACGCGGTACACAAGCAACCCCAATCTCTACCGGCCGAAATCGGCCCACATCGTCACCGGTCCACTCGGACCTGTGCCCGTTCCTGTCCAAGTTTGCCGGAAGAACGGCCAACGGGGTGTCGTCGTGGTCGGTGTGTCGGGGATCAGCTGTTTTCGGCTGCTCGCTCGGCGATACGTGCGAGTAGCCGAGAATGCACTTTGGCCGGCAACATGTCGGAGACGTCGCCGCCGAAAGTCGCGACTTCTTTCACCAGAGAACTCGACAGGTAGCTGTACGTCGGATTCGTGGCGACGAACAGTGTGTCGACGCCCGTGAGCTTCTGATTCATCTGAGCCATCTGCAGCTCGTAATCGAAGTCGTTCGCGCCGCGCAGACCCTTGACGATCGCGCTGAGACCTTCTTGTTTCGCGTAGTCGACCAACAATCCGTGCCACGACGTGACGCGAACGTTGGGCAGGTGACTCGTCGCGTCTTCGAGCATCTCGATCCGCTCGTCGATCGTGAACATGCCACGCTTGCTCTTGTTGATCAGCACGGTGACCACGACCTCGTCGAATTGCGCAGCAACTCTTCCGATTACGTCGAGGTGACCGTTGGTCACAGGGTCGAAGGATCCGGGGCAGACGGCGCCAGTCATGAGTCCAGACCGTAGCAGGTGGCCAGCTCGATGCGGGCTTCACCGTAGTTCTTGGCCTTGATCGGCTCGTAGCCCTGAGGCCACACGGTCTCCGGCGAGCGCGACGATCGTTCGAGTACCACGATCGTGCCCTCCCCCACCCATTTGTTGGCCTGCAGATCGGTGAGCATGGACACGACGGCCTCGTCGGTCACCGCATACGGTGGGTCCGCGATCACGATGTCGTATTCACGCGCGCTCGGACCCGAGACCACGGCCGCAACCGGAGCGGCGCGAACCGTCGCCCCAGGCAACGCGACAGTGCCGATGTTCGCCTTGATGACGGCAGCAGCCTTGGCATCCGATTCCACGAGAACAACGTGCTCGGCTCCCCGCGAGAGCGCCTCGAGGCCGAGAGCACCCGAACCCGCAAAGAGGTCGAGAACCGCGCACCCTTCGAGATCGATGCGCGCTTCGAGAGCACTGAACAGCGCCTCACGAACCCGATCCGACGTCGGACGGGTGCCGCTCGGCGGGACTCGCAGGCGTCGACCGCCCGCGAGTCCCGAGATGATGCGTGTCACTCTGCGGCGCTCTCCCCCGTCGAGACGACCACCAGCAGGTCTCCGCCCTCGACCTGTTGGACGGCGCTGATCGCGATCCGAGAGACGACGCCGGCGCGCGGCGAGGTGATCGCCGCTTCCATCTTCATTGCTTCGATCGTGGCCACGGTGTCGCCGGCCTCGATCTTCTGGCCTTCCTTGACCGCGAGCGTCACGACGCCCGCGAACGGTGCAGCCACGTGGCCCGGGTTGTTCTTGTCGGCCTTCTCCGCCACCGGTACGTCACTGGCAATGGAGCGATCGCGGATCGAGACCGGGCGCAATTGGCCGTTCAGGATGCACATGACAGTGCGGTAGCCGCGCTCGTCGGGCTCGGAGATCGCTTCGAGACCGATGATCAGTTCCACGCCGGGAGCCAACTCGACGCGGTGTTCGTCGCCGCGCCGCAAACCGTAGAAGAACTGGTTCGCCGAAAGCCGCGACGTGTCACCGTACTTCTCGCGGTGTTCGAGGAATTCCTTTGTCGGGCCGGGGAACAGCAGACGATTCAGCGTCGCCTGACGGTCCTTCGACGAGCCCTCGAGCAGCACCTCGTCCTCAGCGGACAACGTCGCTTCGGGCTTGGCCTGGCCACGTCCTTCGAGTGCCTTGCTGCGGAACGGTTCCGGCCAACCACCGGGAGGCGTACCGAGTTCACCGCGCAGGAAGCCCACCACGGAGTCGGGAATGTCGAACTTCGCCGGATCTGCGGCAAACTCCTCCGAAGGCACGCCGGCGCCGACAAGGTGGAGGGCGAGGTCGCCGACGACCTTCGACGACGGCGTCACCTTCACGAGATGCCCGAGCATGCGGTCCGCGTCGGCGTACTTGGCTTCGACCTCTTCGAACCGGTCGCCGAGACCGAGAGCAACGGCCTGGGTCCGGAGATTGGAGAGCTGGCCGCCCGGAATCTCGTGCGTGTACACACGTCCCGTCGGCGCCGGCAGTCCGGATTCGAACGGCGCGTACACCTTTCGCAGCGCCTCCCAGTACGGTTCGAGGTCGCACACGTTCTGCAGGTTCAGTCCGGTGTCGAACTCGGAGTGCGCAGCGGCGGCAACGATGGCCGAGAGCGCAGGCTGACTGGTGGTTCCGGCCAGTGCCGCCGAAGCACCGTCGACTGCGTCGGCGCCCGCCTGCCACGCGGCGAAATACGTGGCCAACTGTCCACCGGGGGTGTCATGCGTGTGGACGTGAACCGGAAGATCGAAGTTGCTGCGTAGCGCCGTCACGAGCTTGGTGGCCGCCGGAGCGCGCAGCAGGCCCGCCATGTCCTTGATCGCGAGCACGTGAGCGCCCGCATCGACGATCTCTTCTGCCAACTTCAGGTAGTAGTCGAGCGTGTACAGCGTTTCGTTCGGATCCGACAGATCGCCGGTGTAGCTCAACGCCACCTCGGCGAGAGCCGTTCCGGTCTCACGCACCGCGTCGATGGCAGGGCGCATCTGGTCGACGTTGTTGAGCGCGTCGAAGATTCGGAAGATGTCGATGCCGGTGTCGGTGGCTTCCTGAACGAATGCGCGCGTGACCTTTTCGGGATACGGCGTGTAGCCCACCGTGTTTCGACCGCGAAGAAGCATCTGGAGGCAGATGTTGGGAATCGCCTCGCGCAGTGCGGCAAGCCGGTACCACGGATCCTCGTGCAGGAAGCGAAGTCCCACATCGTAGGTCGCGCCGCCCCAGGCTTCGATCGAGAGCAGTTCCGGCGTCAACCGCGCGACGTGCCCGGCAACTCCGAGCAGTCCGCTGGTTCGAACTCGCGTGGCCAACAACGACTGGTGCGCGTCACGGAAGGTGGTGTCGGTGACGCCGACGGCCTTCTGCTCACGCAGTGCCTTCGCGAAACCTTCGGGTCCGAGTTCGAGCAGGCGCTGACGGCTACCGGCAGGAGGGGGTGTCGAAAGATCGATCTTGGGCAGCTTGTCCTGCGGGTACACCGCCGAGGGACGCTCCCCGTGCGGCTTGTTGACAGTCACATCCGCGAGGTAGGTCAGGATCTTCGTGCCGCGGTCTGCCGAAGAACGCAGAGTCAGCAGCTGAGGACGTTCCTCGATGAAGGAGGTTGTCACGCGTCCGGCCCGGAAGTCCGGGTCGTCGAGAACCGCCTGCAGGAACGGAATGTTGGTCGAGACACCACGAATGCGGAACTCGGTGACCGCGCGGCGAGCTCGCGCCACAGCGGCTTCGAGGTCGCGACCGCGACAAGTGAGTTTGACCAGCATGGAATCGAAGTACGCTCCGACCTCGGCGCCGAGTGTGGCGCCACCGTCCAAGCGGATACCGGCTCCGCCCGGGGTGCGGTACGCGGTGATACGGCCGGTGTCCGGGCGGAATCCGTTTGCCGGATCCTCGGTCGTGATGCGGCACTGCAGCGCCGCGCCGCGAAGCTTGATCGTCTCCTGTGACAGACCAAGTTCTGCAAGCGTCGAACCGGACGCGATCTTGAGCTGCGACTGGACCAGGTCCACGTCCGTCACTTCTTCGGTGACGGTGTGCTCGACCTGAATTCGCGGGTTCATCTCGATGAAGACGTGGTTGCCGCGCTTGTCGAGAAGGAACTCGACGGTGCCCGCGCACGTGTATCCGATCTCCTTCGCGAAGGCGACGGCGTCGGCACAGATCTTGGCGCGCAACTCTTCGGAGAGATTGGGCGCCGGAGCGAGCTCGATCACCTTCTGGTGGCGACGTTGCAGCGAGCAGTCACGCTCGAAGAGGTGGATGACGTTGCCCTGCTCGTCGGCGAGGATCTGCACTTCGATGTGCCGGGGGTCGATGACGGCCTGCTCGAGGAAGACCGTCGAATCGCCGAAGGCCGATTCCGCTTCGCGCGCTGCGGCTTCGATCGATTCCTTGAGTTGTGAGCGCTCCGCAACACGGCGCATTCCGCGCCCACCGCCGCCTGCGACAGCCTTGACGAAGAGCGGGAAGGTCATGTCCTCGGCGGCTGCGAGCAACTCGTCGATGTCCGCTGACGGCTCCGAAGACGCGAGCACCGGGAGACCGGCGGCCTTTGCCGCTGCGATGGCCCGAGCCTTGTTTCCGGTCAACTCGAGGATCTCGGCGGACGGGCCGACGAACTTGATGCCTGCCTCGGCACACGCCGCCGACAAGTCCGGGTTCTCGGAGAGGAAACCGTAACCGGGGTAGATGGCGTCGGCTCCGGCGCTCTTGGCGGCGGCGACGATTTCCTCGACCGAGAGATACGCGCGAACGGGGTGACCCTTCTCCCCGATCTGGTAGCTCTCGTCTGCCTTGAGACGGTGGATCGAATTCCGATCCTCGTACGGGAACACCGCGACGGTTCCGGCACCTAGTTCGTAGGCGGCGCGGAAGGCACGGATCGCAATTTCGCCGCGGTTCGCGACGAGCACTTTGGAGAACATTCGAGAAAACTACCCCGATTTCATCTTGCGTCTACATGCGGAGTCTCATATTTCGGACTGAATCGAGAAACCAACCCGGCGGTCCTCGTGCTATTCGATTTCAGCTTGTCGTCATACCCTTCACGACTTCTCGAGGTACTCGATCCGGTCGGAGTCCAGGGCAGCGGTCACCATGGACGCGAGGGCGGGATGACCGTCGAGCGACGGATCGGAGTCGACGATTCCCTGAGCGAACTCCCTGGCGGACTCGAGGATGTCTCCATGGGCCATGAGGGAAAGCAGCCGCAGATTCGAGGTTGTGCCCGACTGCGCCGCACCGAGGATGTCTCCTTCACGTCTGGTCGCGAGGTCGAGTTGAGCCAGTTCGAACCCGTCGTTGGTCGCTGCCACCGCCGAGAGCCGCTCGTACGCCGGTCCCCCGGGATTGCTTCCGGTGACGAGGATGCACAGTCCCTGGTGTTTCCCTCGACCGACGCGGCCACGCAACTGATGGAGCTGACTGACGCCGAACCGCTCGGCGTCGACGATCACCATCACCGTCGCGTTCGGAACGTCGACACCGACTTCGACAACGGTCGTACAGACGAGGACGTCGATGTCACCGACGTTGAACGCGCTCATCACCACGTCCTTTTCGTCGGAAGGCAGTCGACCGTGCAGCAACCCGACTCGCAGATCGGCCAGCGGACCACTCGACAGCTCTTCGAAGACGTCGACCGCCGACTTGGTCTCGGGCTGCTTCTCCTCGGTGAACTGATCTTCGCCTGCACCCTGCTCGCCGTCACCGATCCGCGAGCACACGACATACGCCTGACGGCCGTCGGCGACGTCCTCACGGATTCGTTCCCATGCGCGATCGACCCACTGCGGCTTCTGCTTCGCGGGCACGACACTGCTCTTGATCGGGGTTCGCCCACGTGGAAGCTCTCGCAGGGTCGAGACCTCGAGGTCGCCGAGCACGGTCATGGCGATGGTTCGCGGAATCGGCGTTGCCGTCATCACCAGCAGATGCGGACTCAGTCCTTCACGGGCACGTGATCGCAACTGATCACGTTGCTCGACGCCGAAGCGGTGTTGCTCGTCGACGACAACCATGCCGAGGTTGAAGAACTCGACGTTGTCCTGAATGAGCGCATGGGTACCGATGACGATCCCGGCGTCGCCGGTCACGGCTTCGAGCAGCGCTGCGCGCTTCGCAGCGACTGGCAGCGAGCCGGTAAGAAGGGCGATACGGGTGGAATGTTCGGCAGAACCGAGTTCACCACCTGCAGCCAGCGAGCCCATCATCTTGCGCAGTGATCGCGCGTGCTGATTTGCCAGGACCTCGGTGGGTGCGAGCAACGCGCACTGATAACCCGCATCGACGACCTGCAGCATCGCGCGCAGAGCCACGATCGTCTTGCCTGACCCGACCTCGCCCTGAAGAAGGCGGCTCATCGGGTGTGGGCGGGCAAGGTCGGTGGAGATCTCCTCCGCGACTGCTTGCTGTCCCTCCGTCAGTGTGAACGGGAGCATCTCCTCGAACTGGTCCGCGATCCCGCCGGCGACCGGAGCGCAGGCCGGAGCCACACGCTCGGAATTGTCGTGACGACGCATCGCGAGGACCAACTGCAGAGACAGCGCCTCGTCGAAACGCAGACGATCCTGTGCTCGTTCGATGTCTTCCTTGGTATCTGGCAGGTGAACGGTGCGCAGCGCCTCGTCCAAACCGATGAATCCGTGCTCGGCCCGAGTCTCGGCGGGCAACGGCTCCTCGATCGGATCGAGTTGGTCGAGCACTTGCCGCACGCACCGCATGATGGTCCAGCTCTCGACCTCGCGGGTCGCCGGGTACAGCGGGATCAATGCGCGGTCGAAGACGGACAGATCGAGTTCGGCGCCGGGATCCTGATTTGCGCGAGCCAGGCCCGCAAGGTCACCGGCTCCCTTGATGGACGCAAGCGGAACTACCGAATCCTCTTCGCCGACACGAGGTTCCGGGAGAATCAGGTAGCTTGGATGAGTGAGAGACCACTTGCCGCGGAAGTACTTCACCGTCCCGGAGAACATCGCCCGAACGCCGGGCTTGATGACGTGCCGCACTTTCTGCGGGTTGAAGAACGTGACGTCCACGGTCTGCGAATCAGTCGCCAGCGATACTCGCAACATCTGCCCCGGACGGTTCTTCATCTTCACGACGGCGGCCGACGCCACACGCGCGATGATGGTGATGTGCTCACCCTCGGGCGGCTCCTTCTCGGCAAGTTCCTTGCCTGCCGACGCGTACCGGTGTGGGTAGTGACGTAGCAGGTCCTCGACGGTGCGGATCTCGAATGCCTCGTCGAGCGCGTCCGCGGTCTTCTTTCCCAGCAGCCGATCGAGTGGGTCGGCGAGCGTCGCCATCAGTTCCTCCAGCACAGTGTCGCGGTAAGCACATGTGTTCGTATATCAGCAGTCACCGACAGACCCGGTTCGATCACTCCACGCCCAACTGGAACAGGTCACCCGGCTGATCACCCTGATAGACGAGCACGTCGACGCCCGGGTGGTGCGCGACGACGTGCGCCTCGAGCTGCCCGGCCAGGTCGTCCGGCGCGTCTGCGCCCATGAGTAGGGTCACGAGTTCGCCACCGGATCCGAGCGCGAGGTCGACCAGTCGCGCACTCGACTCCGCGACGTCGGGACCGATGAGCACCACCTCGTGCCCCATCAGACCGATCGCGTCACCCGGATCACATGTCCCGACGTAGGTCAGCGAACGCTCGACCGCGATCCGCAACGATCCCCAGCGCGTGGCGGCCGCCGCCTCGGACATCGTGAAGCCGTCGTCGGCGACGTTGCGCTGAGGGTCGTGAACGGCAAGTGCTGCCAAGCCCTGGACCATCGACGATGTCGACAGCAGCAGAACCTGGTGAAGCGGATCGCGTGCAGCGGCACTGACCGCGACGAGTTCCTGAGCGGTCAAAGCTCCGTTCGGAAGCACCAGAACTTCGCTGCGTTCCATCTGACGAATGCGGCCGAGCAGTTGTGCGCGTGTCACCGGCGCATCGTCGCACCGAAGAACCGTCGCACCCTCACTCTCGAACAACGCCGCCGCGCTGTCACCGGCAACGACGGCCAGTACGCCGCGCGCGCCGGCCCGGGGTACTCGCCTCTCCGCCCGGGCCACCAACGGGTGGCGTTCGTCGACGAGAAAACTGCTGATGCGAATACCGTGAACCTTCCCGGCCTCGAGGCCGGCTTCCACGGCTGCACCGGCATCGCAGCAATGCACGTGCACCGACCAGCCGCCGAAACCGTCGCTGACGATGACCGTCGAATCTCCGAGGACGGACAGCCGCGTGCGCAGCGCCGTCATGCGATCGTCGTCGGAGTCGTCGACGAGGTACATGACCTCGAAATCCTGTTCCGAGTGATCACCACATTCGATCGGGCTCTTGTGAGCCCAATCGTGATCGAATGCGCTGACGTCGACAACTGCGCTCGACCTCGGGTCCGGCGTCCCCAGATCTTCGCGAACCTGCGGCTTCCCGGTCAGCACCTCGACAAAGGCGTCGAGGATCAGAACCAGACCGAATCCCCCGGCATCGACCACCCCGGCGGACGCGAGAACGTCCAGTTGCTCCGGCGTCTTGTTCAGTGCGACCGCAGCGGCGTCGGCAGCGGCGGCAACCACGGATGCAAGATCCTCGCCGCTCGGTGTCCTGGTGTCGACGCACTCCTGCGCTGCTTCTCCCGATGCGCGCAATACCGTGACGATGGTGCCTTCCACCAGATCGGAGACAGCCCGAGAGGCCAGCGTCGTCGCCGTGGTCAGCGAGTTCGCGAAGCTTCGGCCGTCGATGTGCTCACCTTGAACGCTCTCGGCGATGCCCCGGATCACCTGGGAGAGGATCACTCCGGAATTACCGCGAGCACCGGACACGGCGCCCCGAGCCAGAGCGTTGGCGACGCGGCCCGCACTGCGGACGTCGTCCTCGATCGTCTCGGCGGAATCGAGTGCAGCCCGCATCGTGAACAGCAGATTGGTGCCGGTATCCGAATCAGGGATGGGAAAGACGTTGAGGCTGTTGATCTCACCGCGACGTTTCTGGAGGCTGTCGACCGCCCGGCGGGCCCAGCGCCGCAGCAGATGTCCGTCCGCGACGGATTCCGCTTCTTCGGCGACGCGTTGCACTTCCCCCACTGACGGTTCCCCTCGACGATGGAAAGACTGACGATGAAAAAGAGATCGGTGATCGGTGCAGTCGAGGGTAGTCCGACGCTTCTGCGCAACCGTCATTACCGGGCGGTTTGGCCATTCGGGCCGGAAGCGGTTACTCTTACACGGTTGCCTCGAACGGGCTACACGAAATAATGCTGCACTTTGTTTGTTGCTGATTGACTGTTTTCACGTTCGGCTGCACAGTGAGCGGTCAAGGATCGGTTCGAAGTCGAGTATATTCGGATTGTAATTCTGGCTGCCCTACCGTGTAGGGTAACCACTTCAATATTCATTTCTAACAAGGAGTTCGCGACTATGGCTGCCGTCTGCGACGTATGCGCCAAGGGGCCCGGCTTCGGTAAGTCGGTCTCGCACTCGCACCGGCGTACCAATCGTCGCTGGAACCCGAACATTCAGTCTGTTCGTACCGAGGTTGCCCCGGGTAACACCCGTAAGGTCAACGTGTGCACCTCCTGCCTGAAGGCAGGCAAGGTCGCTCGGGGCTGATTGCCCGAGCACAAACTATTGCAGGCTCTGCCCCCGTCACTTCGGTGACGGGGGCAGAGCTGTATCAATGTGGCTGTATCTATGTGTCCCCGTGTTTCGTATGGCTGTCGGACACCCGTAATGTGCGTTGAGTGACTTCCATCGATGACCTGAGCAAAGTGACCCTCGACGAGGGCGTACTCCGCATCACCATTTCCACCGCCGCCAACGGCACCTCCCTCGACGACGAAGGACTGGTTCAGGGCGCGCAGGCGCTCGAGACAGTCGGAAACGACATCGGGAGCATCCTTCTGGTCGGCGAAGGCGCAAACTTCTGTGCCGGCGGCAACGTCCGTGCGTTCGCCGCAGCTCCTGACCGCGGCGAGTACGTGGCCGAGGTTGCCCGCGTCTTCCACGTGTTCGTTCGCGCGCTCGACGCCGCGACCGCTCCAGTGGTGGCCGGGGTCCACGGATGGGCTGCCGGCGCCGGAATGAGCCTGGTCTGCCTCGCCGACGTCGCAATCGGCGGCACCGGCACCAAGCTTCGCCCCGCGTACCCCTCCATCGGTTTCACCCCGGACGGCGGAATGTCGTGGACACTCCCCCGCATCGTCGGTGCGGCACGCGCTCGCGAGATTCTTCTCAACGATTCGGTGATCGGTGGCGACGAAGCCGTCCGTCTGGGGATCCTCACCCGACTCGTCGGTGACGACGAGGTCCAGGAAGAGGCAGCTCGCCTCGCCCGCGCTTTGGCCAACGGACCGAGTACGTCGTACTCGGGAATCAAAGCACTGCTGCGTTCGTCGCGGACGAACTCGCTCGCCGAGCAACTCGACGCCGAAGCCGCGTCCATCGCCATCGCAGCGAACAGCCCGATCGGGCGCGAGGGCGTCGACGCGTTCGTCGACAAGCGTCGGCCCGATTTCACTTCCGCAAAGCAGGCCTAGTCGAACTGCCGTGCCTAACGTCGCGACTCGACGTTCGGCAGGCCGGTTCGTGCAGACACCGTTCGATCAGCCCAGATTCCAGTCGACCGGATCGGCTCCGAGTCCGGTCAAGAGTTCGTTCGCACGACTGAAGGGGCGCGAACCGAAGAAGCCACGCGAGGCCGAAAGCGGTGACGGGTGCGCGGATTCGATGATCGGTGTGTCGCCGAGCATCGGCGCGAGAGTGGCCGCGTCACGACCCCACAAGATCGCCACCATCGGCGACGACCGCGCGACCAGAGCGCGGATAGCCTGTTCGGTCACCGGCTCCCAGCCCTTCTTACGATGAGAAGCGGCTTGACCCGGCTGCACGGTGAGAACGCGATTGAGAAGCAGCACACCTTGTTTCGACCACGGTGTCAGATCGCCGTTCGGCGGTATCGGCAACCCGAGATCCTGGTGATACTCCTTGTAGATGTTGCCGAGACTTCGCGGAACCGGCCGCACGTCCGGTGCAACCGAAAAGCTCAACCCGACAGCGTGACCGGGCGTCGGATAAGGGTCCTGACCGACGATGAGCACTCGAACGTCCTCGAAAGGGTTCGTGAACGCACGCAAGACGTTCTCCCCCGCCGGCAGGTACTCCCGTCCCGCAGCGATCTCTTCGCGCAAGAACTTACCCATCGCGGTGATCTGCTCCGACACCGGTTCGAGTGCTCGCGCCCACCCTGGGTCGACGATCTCTGCAAGCGGCGCCATCAGTCGAGCCTGCGCAACGCGTCGCGGTAGTACGCCGCATTGGCTGCGTACATCTTGACGTTTCCGTCGAGGTGGCCGAGCGGAACTTCGTATCCCGCACGGACCTTGGCGGGCACACCGAGTGCCATGCTGCGCGGGGGAACCTGCATCTTGTTGGCCACCACCGCACCCGCGGCGACGATCGACCCCGTCCCGATCACCGTTCCGTTGAGAACCACGGATCCCGATGCGATCAGGCAGTGGTCCTCGATGGTCGATCCCTCGATGTGCGCGTTGTGGCCCACGACGCAACCGGAACCGATGACAGTCGCATCGACGGCGGTGCAATGGATGACGGTTCCGTCCTGGATGTTCGATCCGATTCCCACCGAAATGGTTCCGTAGTCACCACGCAATACCGCTTGCGGCCAGATCGAGGTACCCGCTGCGAGAGTCACGGCGCCGATCACCACCGCGTCCGGGTGGACGTATGCGTCCGGATGAATGTCCGGAACTCTGTCTCCAAGTGCGTATACAGCCATGAAAGCAACCTATACCGCGGTGGTACCGGTGGTCGAAAAGCTGTGCCAGCCCCCGTCGCTCTCGCGAAGCGAACCGTCGACGCTCACGCCCGAACCGGCGGCAACCTCACCGATCACGATCCAGCCCGACGGAATCTCGACCTCAGGCCCGAAAGTTGCTGCGAATCCGTGATCTTCACCACCGGAGAGGATCCAGTCCAGCGGATCGACGTCGAGCGCCTCGGCCGCCGATGCGACATCCGGTGAGGTCGGAACCGCAGCCGAGAAGATGTCGAACCGCACGTGAGAGGCCTCTGCGAGATGTCGAAGGTCCGCGATCAATCCGTCGGACACGTCCGTCATGGAATGTGCTGATTCTGCGGCGTCCCATGCCGATTGATACGGCGGATTCGGAACACGATGAGAGGCAAGCAAATCTGGAAAGCTTGCGGGCTTGTCGAGGAGTACGGCTTCGTCGAGCAGTAGTGCCAACCCTGCGGCCGAGCAACCGAACCACCCGGCGACCGCGATCTTGTCACCGATCTTTGCTCCCGAACGCAGAACTGCCGCACGGCCACCGAGATCGCCGAGCACGGTCACCGACACCACGATCACCGGTGACTGGACCAGGTCACCGCCGACCACACCGGCACCCAGATCGGTTGCCGCGTCCCAGATTCCCGCGGAGATTGCGTCGACCACGTCGACGGGTGTCGAAGGCGGGCACCCCAGAGACACCGTGAAGGCCGTCGGCCGCGCTCCCATCGAGACCACATCAGCAGCGTTCTGTGCCACTGCCTTCCGGCCGATGTCGCGTGGTGAAGACCAATCCATTCGGAAATGTCGACCTTCGACCAACATGTCGGACGAGACAACCACACGGCCGTCTCCGGAAGTCACGATGGCGGCATCGTCACCCGGCCCCAATTCAGTGGTGACCGGTTGGATTCGGCCGAGAAGAGATCGCGCGATCACGTCGAACTCCCCCACCTGCTCGACAGTGGGCTCCGACCCGAACTCCGATGATGCAGTGAACTCCGATGATGCAGTGAACTCCGATGATGCGATGAGTCTCTCCAATGCCGACGCAATTCGCTCGTAAGCGGCCTGCGGTACCTTCTAGCTGTGGTCGTGAATGCTTCTGCAAGCTCACGCGTGTGTCGGCAATCCTACCGATTCACCGACATGCTCTCAGAAGTGACAAGACCGCTGATCGACTGGACCAGGACCCGAGCGAAGAACTGAGCATGGCAGAAAACACCTCCACCGCAGACAACGCCGACATCGACCCCGACGGCGACGACGATCCGTCAGAGCGCCGCAGTCCGGCGCTGATCGCCACCGCCATCGCACTCCCGGTAGCCCTGATCGTCGGAGTAGTGATCGCGGCCGTCGTCGCGGGAAACAACCCTGAACTCTCGCCGGTTGCATTGGGACCCGTGCCGGCACCGGCAGCGGAGTCGCCGGCCTGCGTTTCCCTTCTCGGCGCGCTCCCCGACAAGATCGACGACTTCACGAAAGCCGAATTGGTAGAACCTGCTCCGGCCGGTGCGGCAGCGTGGCAGCGCAGCGAAGGAGAGCCGATCGTCTTGCGCTGCGGACTCGACCGTCCGTCCGAGTTCGACCAGGCTGCAGCACTACAGGTCGTGAACGGTGTCCAGTGGTTCCAGGTCTCGGGAACCGACATCGGTTTGGCGGCGAGCACTTGGTTTGCCGTAGACCGCGGTGAATACATCGGTATCACGATCCCCGACGGGACCGGTCCGACGCCGATTCAGGAAATCTCCGACACCATCACGGCGACTCTCGAACAGAAGCCTCTCGACCCGGCGCCGGTCGCGGTTCCCTGATCAGCGAAGGCCGGTGCCGCGAGCGACGGCGGTGTCGACCAAAGTCGAAATCAAAGTGCGGTAATCGATTCCGGTGGCGTTCCACATCTTCGGGTACATCGAAATGGAAGTGAACCCGGGCATCGTGTTGATCTCGTTGATCACCGGGCCGTCAGCCGTGACGAAGAAATCGACCCGCGAGAGTCCCTGGCAATCGAGTGCCTTGAACGCGCGGACAGCAAGCTCTCGAATCTGGTCGCTCACCGACTCGTCGAGGTTCGCGGGGATGTCGAATTCACAGACGTCGTCGAGGTACTTGGTGTCGAAGTCGTAGAATGCGTCCGAATCGGCGTCGGAATCCGGCATCCGGATCTCGGCGACCACACTCGCCTTGACGTCGCCGTTCGGGAATTCGAGGACGCCGCATTCCACCTCGCGGCCGATGATCGCGCCTTCGACGATCACCTTGGGATCATGCAGGCGTGCATGAGCGATCGCCCCGTCCAGACCGTCCCAATTGCTCACCCGAGTGATGCCGATGGACGAGCCTCCACGAGCGGGCTTGACGAAAACCGGAAGGCCCAATTCCGCCTTCTGCTCTTCGGTCAGCGTTGCGGTTCCCGGTCGAAGCACGACCTGCACTCCGACGGGAAGTCCTTCAGCAGCAAGAAGCTTCTTCGTGAACTCTTTGTCCATGCCGGCGGCGCTGGCCAGAACTCCGGGTCCGACGTACGGAACCCCGGCAAGTTCGAGCAGACCCTGAATCGTGCCGTCTTCACCGTAAGCCCCATGAAGAACGGGGAACACGACGTCGACCGACGCGAGCACAGCACCGGCGTCGGAGCCGTCGAAGGAGATGACCTCGCCCTCGCGGGTGGGGTCCGCGCTGAGGACCACCGACGTTCCGTCTTTGTCGACCGACGGCAGCGCGCGCCCGCTGATCGCGAGGGAACTGGGGTCGCTCGAACCGAGCACCCAGGAACCGTCGACGGTGATGCCGATCGGTACGACGTCGTACCGATCGGGGTCGAGGTTGCTCAGGACGCTTCCGGCGGAAACACAGGACACTGAATGCTCATTGCTCCGGCCACCGAAGATCACGGCCACGCGGGTACGACTGCTGTTCACGCGTCAAACCGTACCGCCGAATCGACTGCGGCACGCGATCGGGCCGGACCGATTTCGTCGACCCGGCCCGTTTACGCGTCGAGTGCGCGCTCGATGTCGGCCAGGAGATCGGCGGTGTCCTCGATGCCACAAGCGATTCGGACAAAACCTGCACTGACCGGATCGCCCCAGCGCGCACGGCGATCCGCCGTCGTGTGGATCCCGCCGAAGCTGGTAGCAGCCGTGACGAGAGCGCTCGCTTCGACGAACGAGTGGAATGCCTGAGCCGAATCCAACTCGACGCTCACCAGTCCACCGAATCGATTCATCTGACCGGATGCCGTTGCGTGGGACGGGTCACCGCGAAGGCCGGGGTAACGAACGGACCGGACTGCTTTGTGATCTACCAACATCTCGGCAAGCGCCAGCGCATTGTCGCACTGACGCCCGAATCGCAGGCCTGCCGTGCCGAGACTCCGGTGCGCAAGCCACGTCTCGAAGGGGCCGAGCACCGTTCCCGAGAGAAGTCGCTCACGCTCGATTTGCCGACTCACTGCCGCATCGGAGGTGGCGACGTAACCCATCAGGAGGTCACTGTGCCCGCTGAGAGCCTTGGTACCGCTGGCCACCACGACGTCGGCACCCAATTCGAGCGGGCGCTGACCCAGCGGTGTCGCGGTCGTGTTGTCGACGATCAGCAGCGCACCCGAACGGTGGCACACGTCGGCGAGCACGCGAAGGTCGACCACGTCCAGCACCGGGTTGGACGGCGTCTCGGCGACGACGACCACGCGGCCCGGTGACGCGTCGAGCAGATCTACGAAGCTCGCGTCGCCCATCTGCAGAGTCGAAACCTCGCGAACGGTGATTCCCAACGGCGCGAGGCGCTCGTTCGCGTACAACCGCACTTGGTAATACCCGTCTGAGGGCACGACGACGGTATCCCCCGCGACGAGGACGCTGCGCAAGGTAGCGGTGATCGCGGACATCCCCGATCCCATGACGAGGGCGTGGTCCGCTCTCTCGAGCGCCGCGAGCGCGGATTCGAGTCCGCGCCAACCCGGGTTCGATGCACGTGCATAGGTATCGGACTCGGAACCTTCGTCCGCCGAAAGTTGGTACGGCGCAGCGAATATCGGGCCCAGTTGCATGGGCTGACCCGCGGCGTGTTCGCGCGCGACGGCGCTCACGCTGCGCGTCGAATCCCCGTAATCCTCGAAGCGACCCACACCGATTTCACTCATTCCGGCTTCGTCCGGCGTCCGAGCAACTGACCGATCGCATCGCTGACGGCCATGCCTTCGTGGCACACCCGGTGGACCGCGTCGGTCAACGGCATCTCCACGTCGTATCCGGCAGCGAGTGCGCGTACCGACGTGCACGACTTCACGCCCTCGGCGACCTGACCGTTGGTTGCCTTCTGTGCCGACTCCATCGACCCGCCTCGTCCGAGCCGCTCTCCGAACGTCCGGTTTCGCGACAACTCGGACGTGCAGGTCGCTACCAGGTCACCGACACCCGCCAAGCCTGCAAGAGTCGACGCCTTGGCGCCGAGCGCAACGCCGAGACGAATCGTCTCGGCGAGCCCACGGGTGATGATGCTGGCGACCGTGTTGTCGCCGAATCCACTGC
>NZ_CAURKP010000087.1:0-23046 GCF_963525155.1 uncultured Rhodococcus sp. | reverse complement strand
CTACCGCACCGGCGTCTGCCAAAGCAGCCTCCGGTGACAGCAGCCCGTACGTCACCCCGCTCGTGCGCAAGCTCGCCACGGACACCGGCGTCGACCTCGCGACCGTCACCGGCACCGGCGTCGGCGGCCGCATCCGCAAGCAGGATGTGCTCGCCGCTGCGGAGGCCAAGAAGGCTCCCGCCGCCGCTGCTCCTGCTGCAGCACCCGCGGCCGCACCGGCCGCCACCGCAGCCGCAGGCGTCCGACCCGAACTGGCACACCTGCGTGGAACCACGCAGAAGGCCAACCGTATTCGGCAGATCACGGCCACCAAGACACGTGAGTCGCTGCAGAACACCGCTCAGCTCACGCAGACCTTCGAGGTGGACGTCACCAAGATCGTCGCCCTGCGGGCCCGTGCCAAGGCCGGCTTCATCGAGCGCGAAGGCGTCAACCTGACGTTCCTTCCGTTCTTCGCCAAGGCAGTCGTCGAGGCGCTGAAGTCGCACCCGAACATCAACGCCAGCTACGACGAGGCTGCCAAGCAGATCACCTACTACGACGCTGAGCACCTCGGCATCGCAGTGGACACCGATCAGGGCTTGCTCTCCCCCGTCATCCACAACGCCGGCGATCTCGGCCTGGCCGGCTTGGCCCGCGCCATCGCCGACATCGCCAAGCGTGCACGCTCGGGCGGCCTGAAGCCGGACGAGCTCTCGGGTGGCACCTTCACCATCACCAACATCGGCAGCCAGGGCGCGCTGTTCGACACCCCGATCCTGGTACCGCCGCAGGCGGCCATGCTCGGAACCGGCGCGATCGTCAAGCGCCCGATGGTGGTCACCGACGAGAACGGCAACGAGTCCATCGGCGTTCGCTCGATGATCTACTTGCCGCTGACCTACGATCACCGTCTGGTCGACGGCGCCGACGCCGGCCGATTCCTCACCACTGTGAAGCAGCGGTTGGAAGAAGCCTCGTTCGAAGCTGATCTGGGCCTGTAAGCAACTGCTCGGCCGGCCGGGGCGTCATCTCCATCAGGAGGTGGCGCCCCGGCTTTTTCAGTACGGTCGGAGATATACGTTCGGATATCGAAGCACGCTGAATCGAAGGAGGCTTTCCGAATGCGAGTAGTCATCGCCGGCTCGTCCGGTTTGATCGGAACGGCCTTGGTATCATCGTTGCGCTCCGACAACCACGACGTGGTGCGTCTGGTGCGACGCTCGACCGCCGGCCCCGACGAATCGCGTTGGGACCCGGACCACGACCGTCTGGACCTCTCCGTCCTGCAGGGCGCCGACGCCGTCGTGAACCTCTGCGGCGTCGGCATCGGCGACAAACGGTGGTCGGGTTCCTACAAGCAAGCGATCCGTGACAGCCGCATCGTCGCGACCGACGTCTTGGCCGAAGCGGTCGCGAGTCAGAAGGTTCCCGTCCTCGCCAACGCGAGCGCCGTCGGCTATTACGGCGACACCGGCGACAAGATCGTCGACGAGGATTCGCCGGCAGGCACCGACTTTCTCGCCACGACGTGTCGCGATTGGGAACTTGCCACCGAACCGGCGCGTGCGGCGGGTGCCCGCGTTGTCAATCTGCGGTCCGGCGTCGTGATTTCACCTCATGGGGGCATGCTCGGTCGGCTTCGGCGCCTTTATTCGTTCGGCCTCGGCGGGCGACTGGGCAACGGTCGCCAGTACTTTCCGTGGATCTCACTCGAGGACGAGTGCGACGCGATCAAGTTCGCGCTCACGAATTCCGAACTCTCCGGTCCCGTCAACCTGACCGGTCCGGCCCCTGTCACCAATGCCCAGTTCAATGACGCCATGTCCCGTGCGGTCCACCGCCCGGCTCCCTGGATCGTTCCCGGGTTCGCACTCGAAGCGTTGATCGGAGAATTCGCCAAGAGCGGCATCCTCGGTGGCCAGCGCGCCATTCCCGCAGCTTTGGAAAGGGCGGGATTCTCTTTCCGCCACAACACGATCGGCGAAGCGCTGGCGGCCGCACTCGGTTGATTCCGAAGTCGGGCGTAATCTCTACGTCCATGAGCAGCGCTGCCGTTTCCGCCCGGTTCTCGAAACTGCCGATCGCCGTCGAGCAACTCGGTTCGATCGACTACAACGCCGCGTGGGACCGCCAGCGTGAGCTCGCGGCTGCGCGGGCGGACGACATCGGACCGGACACGCTACTGCTCCTCGAACACCCGCCGGTGTACACGGCAGGACGACGCACGGAACCCGAAGATCGTCCCGTCGACGGCACGCCTGTCATCGACGTCGACCGCGGCGGGAAGATCACCTGGCACGGCCCCGGCCAGCTGGTGGGATATCCGATCGTGAAACTGGCCGAGCCCATCGACGTGGTGCGGTATGTCCGACGCATCGAGGAAGCACTGATCACGGTGTGCACGGACCTCGGCCTGAACTGCGGGCGCATCGACGGCCGCTCCGGCGTCTGGCTGCCCGCCGAACTCGCAAACGGGCAATGGAAGCCCGAGCGCAAGGTTTCTGCCATCGGCGTGCGCGTCCAACGGGGCGTGGCACTGCACGGCTTCTCCCTGAACTGCAATTCGGTCCTGACCGGATTCGACAACATCATTCCCTGCGGCATCCGTGACGCCGGGGTCACGACACTGTCGCAGGAACTCGGTCGCGACGTCACCGTGGACGAAGTCACTCCCGCTGTGACCGAGGCAGTGATCGCTGCTCTCGACGGAACCATGCCCGTCACCGAACGGAACGTCGAGCGCGTCACCTTCGAAAGCGCCTCGCCTACTCCGACTTTTACTACCGTTCAGTACAGCTGACGGGCTCGCCCGAACCCCGTTGCAGTAATCACCGGGCGTAGGATCACTGTCGTGACTATCGCCCCAGAAGGACGTAAGCTGCTCCGTCTCGAGATCCGAAACGCGGAGACGCCCATCGAACGCAAACCCAACTGGATCAAGACCCGAGCAAAGATGGGCCCCGAGTACACGGAACTCAAGGGCCTGGTCAAGCGTGAAGGTTTGCACACCGTCTGCGAGGAAGCGGGCTGCCCCAACATCTACGAATGCTGGGAAGACCGCGAAGCCACGTTCCTGATCGGCGGTGAGCAGTGCACACGCCGCTGCGACTTCTGCCAGATCGACACCGGCAAGCCCGAAGCCCTCGACCGCGACGAGCCCCGTCGCGTCGCGGAAAGCGTTCAGGCCATGGGCCTTCGGTACTCCACGATCACCGGCGTCGCCCGCGACGACCTCCCCGACGGCGGCGCCTGGCTCTACGCCGAGACCGTCCGCAAGATCCACGAACTCAACCCGGGCACCGGCGTCGAGAACCTGGTTCCGGACTTCAACGGCAAGCCCGAACTGCTCGACGAGGTCTTCGCCTCACGCCCCGAGGTCCTCGCACACAACCTCGAGACCGTCCCCCGCATCTTCAAGCGGATCCGTCCGGCATTCCGGTACCAGCGCAGCCTCGACGTCATCACCGCAGCACGCGACTACGGACTGGTCACCAAGTCCAACCTGATCCTCGGCATGGGCGAAACCCCTGAAGAGGTCACCGAGGCGATGGCAGATCTCCACGCCGCCGGTTGCGACATCCTCACCATCACCCAGTACCTTCGACCCTCGCCCCGGCACCACCCCGTCGAGCGGTGGGTCAAGCCCGAGGAGTTCGTCGCACACTCGAAGGCTGCAGAAGAGCTGGGCTTCGCCGGCGTCATGGCCGGTCCGTTGGTTCGCTCGTCGTACCGCGCCGGCCGCCTGTATGCGCAGGCCATGGCACATCACGGCCGTGAACTTCCCGAGGCGCAGCGTCATCTGACCGAGGGCGGCGACGCTTCCCAGGAAGCCAGCTCACTCATGGCGCGCCTGAATCGCTGATCCACTTTTTGCTGTGCGCCTTTATTAACCGCGGGCGGTTAGTAAAGGCGCACAGCAATGGACGTATCCTGGGTACATGGCGAACGGCAGCAAATCCGGTAAGGGCAAACCCACCAAAGAGGCAAAGGCTGCAGCGAAGGCTGCCCGCAAGCAGGCTTCCAAGGAACGTAGAACGCAGCTCTGGCAGGCATTCCAGATGCAGCGCAAGGACGACAAGCTCCTCCTGCCGCTGATGATCGGCACCCTCGTCGGTGCGGCTCTGGTCTTCTTCCTGGTCGGCCTCATCTGGGGCCTTCAGTGGTTCCTGCTGCCGATCGGCATCGTTCTCGGTCTCCTCGGCGCCTTCATCATCTTCGGTCGTCGCGTCCAGAAATCGGTGTACAAGAAGGCTGAAGGTCAGGCCGGTGCCGCTGCGTGGGCGCTCGACAACATGCAGGGCGCGTGGCGCGTCACGAATGCCGTCGCCGGCACCACCCAACTCGACGCCGTTCACCGCGTCGTCGGACGGCCGGGTGTCATCCTCGTCGCCGAGGGTTCGCCGCAACGCGTCAAGGGCCTCCTCGCGCAGGAGAAGAAGAAGACCGCCCGCCTCATCGGCGACACCCCGATCTACGACATCATCATCGGCAACGACGAGGGCCAGGTTCCGCTCTCGCAGCTCCAGCGCTACTTGAACAAGTTGCCCCGCAACATCGACACCAAGCGCATGGACAACATCGAAGGTCGCCTCGCTGCGCTCAGCGCACGCGGCGGCGGAGCAGCGCTTCCCAAGGGCCCGATGCCCGGAGGCGCGAAGATGAAAGGAATGCAGCGAACCATTCGTCGTCGCTGACACTCCCTACAGCAAAACGAATGACCCGGGCCCACACGGACCCGGGTCTTTCCTCGTTCGAGAAGTTTGTGTCAGCGCGACTTCACGAGCAAAGTGCCGGTCGCGCGGTCCTGCATACCGCGACCGTCGATGTCGGTGATGGTCGCGGGAATCACGAACACAAGCAGCGCCTGACGCCCGAGCGCGCGCACGAAGCCCACTCGGATCGGGCCTTCGATACGCGCAACCTGAAGTCCGAGGACGAACTGCCCAGGGGTGAAGTTGAACAGCGCCACCGTGACGACACCGACGGCGAACCACACCATCAGAGTGACAGTCGAGGTCATACCGTCGAAGAAGTCACCGGTGATGAGCGAGGCCACTCCCACAGCCATCACCCAATCCACCAACAGTGCCGCGATACGACGGCCCGAACCGACCAGAGAACCCGGACCGTCCTGAGGGAAACCGAGGAGCTCGCCACGGTACGACTGCTCCCGGCCGTCCGCGCTCTTCGGCAAAGCTGCTTGCGGCCCAGAGAGCCAAGTTCCGGTGATACGTGCCATGCTGTCCAGGATAGGCGTCGCAGCACCGTAGTCCAGATTTGCCGGGTTTTAACTGTGTGGCCGGTCACATGGACTTCGGAAATCCCCAGGATGCTGCGACGCGTAACACTGCCGAAACAAAGGGTTGACGAGCGGGCAACACCAGCTCCCTACCGTCTGCCTCGACGGATTCAACCGACATCACTTGGCTGAAGCGACTTAAGGAGCACAAGCGTGGCGTTCACCACGGCCGAAGAGGTCATCAAGTACATCGCGGACGAGAACATCGAGTACGTCGACATTCGGTTCAGCGACCTGCCCGGCGTCCAGCAGCACTTCTCGATCCCGGCGTCTGCTTTCAACCAGGACGTGTTCGAGGACGGCCTCGCATTCGACGGATCTTCGGTCCGCGGATTCCAGTCGATCCACGAGTCCGACATGATGTTGCTTCCCGACGTCACCACGGCGCAGATCGACCCCTTCCGCAAGGCGAAGACCCTCAACATCAACTTCTTCGTGCACGACCCGTTCACCCGTGAGTCCTACAGCCGCGACCCGCGCAACGTTGCCCGCAAGGCCGAGGAGTACTTGGTCAGCACCGGCATCGCGGACACCGCATTCTTCGGCGCCGAGGCCGAGTTCTACATCTTCGACTCGGTTCGCTACGACTCCGGCATGAACTCCGCTTTCTACGAACTGGATTCCATCTCCGGTTCCTGGAACACCGGCGCAGAGACCAACGCCGACGGCTCCCCGAACCTCGGCTACAAGGTTCGCGCCAAGGGTGGCTACTTCCCCGTCGCTCCGTACGACCACTACGTGGACCTGCGCGACGAAATCTCCACCAACCTGACCAACGCAGGCTTCGAGCTCGAGCGCGGCCACCACGAGGTCGGCACCGGCGGACAGCAGGAGATCAACTACAAGTTCAACACGCTGCTCGCAGCTGCTGACGACCTGCAGCTGTTCAAGTACATCGTCAAGAACACCTGCTGGCAGCACGGCAAGTCCGCAACCTTCATGCCGAAGCCGCTCTTCGGTGACAACGGCTCGGGCATGCACGTCCATCAGTCCCTGTGGAAGGACGGCAAGCCCCTCTTCCACGACGAGTCCGGCTACGCAGGCCTCTCGGACATGGCTCGCCACTACATCGGCGGCATCCTGCACCACGCTCCGTCGCTGTTGGCCTTCACCAACCCGACGATCAACTCGTACCACCGTCTGGTGCCGGGCTACGAAGCCCCCATCAACCTCGTGTACAGCCAGCGCAACCGCTCGGCAGCTGTCCGTATCCCGATCACGGGCAACAACCCGAAGGCAAAGCGTCTCGAGTTCCGCGCACCCGACTCCTCGGGTAACCCGTACCTCAACTTCGCTGCACAGATGATGGCCGGCCTGGACGGCATCAAGAACAAGATCGAGCCGATGGCTCCGGTCGACAAGGACCTCTACGAGCTTCCCCCGGAGGAGGCTCGCAACATCCCGCAGGCTCCGACCAGCCTCGAGACGGTCATCAACCGCCTCGAAGCCGATCACGAGTACCTGACCGAGGGTGGCGTCTTCACCACCGACCTGATCGAGACCTGGATCTCGCTCAAGCGCGAGCAGGAAATCGCTCCGGTCAACCTGCGTCCGCACCCCTACGAGTTCGAGCTCTACTACGACGTGTGATCCGCATCCTGACGTAAGTCAGACCTGCGAGTACCGAGTCCGCCCGTCCCGCTTCTGCGGGGCGGGTGGACTTGTTTCGGTCCGAGGGAGATCCTTCGGACAGATGATGACCGGCCTTCATACCGGACGCGGTCGAATCGCGGATCAGCCGCGGGCACGTTGACCGATGGCCGCATTGTTGACAATATGGGCGATTCGACCTGCCCGTGTTGCGTCTCGAGCGGCACTGACGATCCACCACAGCATCTGTTTGCGGGCGCTGGGCGGAAAACTGTCCCAGTTGCTTCGCGCTTGCGTGTCCAGGTCCAGCGCCGCCTGCAAGTCAGATGGTTCCTCGAGGTCTTCGACTTGGTCGAGAATCGTCCACCAACCAGTGGATTTCGCGGCAGCAATGGCACCACGACCAGCAGCGGTCATGAGGCCACGCGCCTCCATATCAGCTGCGCGTTCGCGGTTGAGTCGGGTCCAGGAACTCTTGCGTCTCCGCGGTGTGAACAGTTGCAAATTGCGCTCTTCGTCGAAGACGGTGTTGGTGGAATCGATCCACCCAAAGCAGATCGCTTCCTCAACGGCCTGAGGATAGGGGCAGCGTGGTCGGCTGGTGGTGGTGCGCCAGGAGCACAACCACACTCCGCGGCCTGACGTGTGATTGTCCGTCAACCAAGTTCGCCACTGTTCGCGAGTCTCGGCGTGGATGATCGGGTAGTCGAACTTCCACGTCTGGGGGTGGACGGAAGCCGGCGGCGATGATTTCGAATCGGTCACTTACTCTCCAAGCCTAGAGGGAATCGGATACGTGTCTCGATAGACGAGGGGCCTGCGCAGGGAACACGTCCCCGCGGCAACTTGGACGTGAATGGTCTTGTCGCGCAATCCTCTTCTGACTGTCATGGTGGCGAGACCCTGAGGTGAAGGGCGAGCCGACTGACGGCGTCGGCGAGCTCGGTTGGTTCGATGACGACCACTGGGGCGGTGAGCGCAATGCGCGCAACCGTCATGGCGAGCCTGCCGAGATCCTCGCTGCGGATCTGGACAAGGCAGCGGTCCGCTGCCACCTCGATCGGTGTGTGGTCAATCATCTGAGTACGCCCGCGAGGTCGGCGAACGTGGCTTCGATGGCGAGTTTTGCATCGTGGTGACGGGGTGGCGAGCCCACTGATCTCGCGACGAAGCCTGCCGCGTCACCGCCCGGTATCTCGCGGGGAGTGAAATGACTGCCTGCCAGCCAGGGCTCCGAGAGCCGGTCCAGTCGAAATGTTCGCCAATCCGAACGATGGTGGTCCCATGCTACGAGATACCAACGACGTCCCGCCGTGACAAGGCGGTGCGGCT
The DNA here is from genome assembly GCF_963525155.1 of uncultured Rhodococcus sp. Lineage (NCBI taxonomy): Bacteria > Bacillati > Actinomycetota > Actinomycetes > Mycobacteriales > Nocardiaceae > Rhodococcus > uncultured Rhodococcus sp. Next base: position 14,843 of record NZ_CAURKP010000087.1, on the reverse strand, counting down.
CGACGAGCCGTCTGCTGCTCTCGCCATCACCTCGCCGGTAGTCGAAACGAACGTGCTCGTGGTCACGACATGCCGCAGCGAGCACACTGAGTGCTTCGGGATCGACGATGTCGTCATCTGCCCGCCGTATGGAACTGACGCTCGAATGCAATGCCGACACACGTCGGCGAAGTCGATGGGGCAGGAGTGTTTCGATCTTCGTCAGCGCGCGCAGCGACGTTTCTTCGAGGCCGCCGATGGCAGCCTCGGCGGCGTAGCGCAGTCCGACGGCTACGGCCACGGACTCGTCATCGTCGAGGATCAAGGGCGGCACGTGCGCCCCCGTTGCAAGTCGGTAGCCCCCGTATTTTCCGGACGTGGAATCGACCGGATAGCCGAGGTCGCGTAGGCGATCGATGTCGCGGCGTACCGTCCGCTGCGTGACATCGAGTCGTGCGGCAAGTTCGGCACAGTGCCAGAAGCGATGAGTCTGAAGGAGCGAGAGCAGTTGCAGTGCTCGGCCTGTGGGATCGTTCCGCATTTCTTCAGATTGCCAGCGATCTAGGACTTTATGTGTCCACGATGCTCCCTATCGTCGGAGCAACCGGTCGATCCAGACACGAGATCGGTACTCGACTCAAAGGAGCATCCGTGAATCCATCCGACTTCCCCAGGCCCGTCCTCATCCCAGTGAACGGCGTGGAACTCGAAGTCTTCGAAGCAGGGCGACACAATGCCGGGAAACCCATCGTGTTGTGTCACGGATGGCCAGAGCACGCCTATTCCTGGCGATACCAGGTGCCCGCCCTTGTCGAGGCGGGCTACCACGTCATCGTCCCGAACCAACGCGGCTACGGCAATTCATCACGCCCGACCGAAGTGACGGACTATGACATCGAACATTTGGCGGGTGATCTCATCGCACTACTCGATCACTACGGCTACGACGATGCCACCTTTGTCGGTCACGATTGGGGTGCCTTTGTCGTGTGGGGCCTTACCCTGTTGCACCCGGACCGGGTAAACAAAGTGATCAACCTGAGCCTGCCCTACCAGGATCGCGGAGAGCAGCCGTGGATTGAGTTCATGGAAGCCGTGCTTGGCGGTGATTTCTACTTCGTCCATTTCAATCGACAGCCGGGCGTCGCGGACGCGGTGTTCGAAGACAACACCTTCCGGTTCCTCCGCAACCTGTACCGGAAGAACGAACCCCTCAGGGAACCTCAGCCGGGTATGGCGCTGATCGATCTCGCCAAAGCAGAGACACCACTCGGTGAGCCCCTGATGAGCGATAGAGAATTGGCCGTTTTCGTCTCCGCCTTCGAATCGACAGGATTCACGGGCAGTGTGAACTGGTACAGGAACCTTGACCGCAACTGGCATCTGCTGGCGGAGGTGGACCCGATCATCCAACAGCCCACACTCATGATCTACGGCGACCGTGACGCGATCGCGAGAGCTGAGAACCTGGCAGAGTTCGTGCCCAATGTGGAAGTAGTCAATCTCGACTGCGGTCACTGGATCCAACAAGAAAGACCCGAAGAGACCAACCAAGCGATCTTGAACTGGCTGCAGCGGCAGGATGCCACATAGTTTCAAGGCTAGGTGCGGTCTCAGTGAAAATGTCAGTCTCATTCAAGTCCAGTAGGGGGCTTGATCCGGAGCGACCTTCTTCGAGATTTGGCGAGAGCGTCGGTAAACAAACCATGCACTCAACCCGACGATGGGCACAAGCCAAATCCCGACAGAGAAGGCGACAGCGCGCCACACACCGACTCGCCCGGACACGGAAACCACATCGGCCGTTCCGACAAGACACAGGGAAATCCAAATCAAGGCGAGAATGAATCCGCCGCCGTACAGAAGAACGAATGCCCCGAATCCGTCCATGCAGTCCATTCCACTGTCGGCGCAGTCCTGAAGCCCCGCCGCACCGAGTAGGGAAATGTTCACGGTGGCGATGCTACGGGCCAGGGCGTCCCGAACTGCCGAACAAGCGGGCGGATTCGGCGATGCGAACGCCGCACAGCCCGAACAGAGTAGAAGCCCCACCCCCGTGGGGAGGGCGGGGCTTCCTCTGGTCCGGCGCTCACGCACAGTGGGAGGGTGGTGGACATGCCGGACCGACGACACGGCAGGGAGTCAAGCTGCCGCGCCCAAGCGCTGACCTGAAGGAATGCGCCTGAGATCGTGGTTACGAGAACCATCAAACCAGACAAACTGGACGCATGTTCAGGAATCGAGAGATTCGACCCCGCACGTCAGAAAAATCTCACTGCACCCGATAGGTTTCGCTGCGGCCAGGATCAACCAACCGCCGCATGATCTCGTACGCGCGGTCCGGATCCGTGTACGGCGGAATCATCATCAAAACGAGTTGACGACCATAGATGTCGTCGAGATACATCAAATCGTGGGGCTGGCCAGGGTACGGACCCCGCACTTCCAGTCCGTCGACCTCGTCGATACGACGCTGCGCGCTGCTGATCGTGTTCCAGTCGAACGCAACCCGCGCGATCGGCCCCAACCTCAGCGAAAGTGCGGATATCAGATCGTGAAGCTCCGCCGTGACGTTCGTGGTCCACGGGAACCACGCGCCGTCAACCGATGCCTTGACGGCACCTTGCCCACGAAGCAGGAATCGCGGAGTCCGCGTAGGCGACGGGAAAGGTTGCCCGACATGGCGCTGCGGCGCTTCCATTGCATAGTCGAGAGTGCTGATGTGCGCCATGACGAGGCTCCTTGACGGAGGATTCGTGGAACCGTCAGGCAGAGGTGCCCGGTCGTGGGTTCCATACCTTCAGACTACTCCGCTACGCAATCCCGACTACGCGTCGACGGAAATGATCACGCCGGTGTCGCCGTACGGGAACGGACCATTACCGATGTGACCGAGGGTGTTGAAGAATTTCGAAATAGGCACCATCACACCGTATTTCGCTTTGACCTTGCTGCGGATCTCGTCGAATTCTGCTCCACCGCTCACCAACTGAGCGGTCCCGGTGACCGGCGACGCACCGTCGGCAACCTTTCCGCGGTTGTTGCACGGCACCACGCTGACGCGTGGGTTGTTCCGCAGCCGCTTGGCCTTACCCGATTTCGAGGAAGTCCAGAAGCCGATACGTCCGTCAGGCAGAGGCACGACCCACGTCGGCGTGGCTACGCCGTCACCGCTCTTACGGAATGTGGTGACCGAGATCGTCTTCTCTTCGCCCAGGGACATGAGACGAGCGTATGCCTCCACAACCTCCACGACCATGCACGCGAATGAATTTTCTCTGCCTCAGGCGTTTCAAAACGGGCAATTATCCGGACGAAGGTGAACAACAGGTGCCGAGTGGTGGAAATGTCGCGGAACGACCCCGTCTCAGGTCGATTTGTGGCCCGCCGGTGTTGGAACATGACTTCTCGTGAATGCGGAACTCATCGTTCTCCTCGTCGTCGTCGTAACCGCTCTGGGGTTCGACTTCACCAACGGTTTTCATGACACTGGCAACGCTATGGCCACGTCGATTGCAACCGGCGCCCTCAAGCCCAAGGTGGCAGTCGCTCTGTCTGCTTCCTTGAACCTGGTCGGAGCTTTCCTCTCGGTAGAGGTTGCTGCCACCGTGGCCAAGGGTGTGGTGAACCTCGGAAATGTGGGTGGCCAAGCGCTGCTCACCATCGTCTTCGCCGGCCTTGTCGGCGGCATCATCTGGAACCTGGCAACGTGGTTGCTCGGCATCCCCTCGAGTTCCTCACACGCGCTGTTCGGCGGACTGATCGGCGCCGCAATCGCGTCCCTCGGAATGAGCGGTGTCGCCTGGAGCGGCGTCCTCAGCAAGGTTGTCATCCCCGCAGTTCTCGCTCCCGTCGTAGCCGGCTTGGTTGCCGCGGCCGGCACCTGGCTCATCTACCGCATCACCTCCAACGTCGGAGAAGAAACCAAGGACAAGGGTTTCCGACTCGGCCAGATCGGTTCGGCTTCACTCGTTTCCCTCGCCCACGGCACCAACGACGCTCAGAAGACCATGGGCGTCATCTTCCTCGCCCTGGTAGCCCACGGAACCATCTCCGCCGACGCGGACATGCCGTTCTGGGTCAAGCTCACCTGCGCGCTCGCGATCGCTGCTGGAACCTACCTCGGCGGTTGGCGAGTTATCCGCACGCTCGGCAAGGGACTTGTCGAGATTGCCGCACCCCAGGGCATGGCAGCCGAAGCATCCTCTGCTGCAATCATTCTCACCTCCAGCCACCTCGGCCTTCCCCTCTCGACCACCCATGTGGCGACGGGTTCCATCATGGGAACCGGTCTGGGACGCAAGGGCGCCGAGGTTCGTTGGGGCGTCGCCGGACGTATGGCGGTCGCCTGGTTGATCACTCTCCCGTCCGCTGCGATCGTCGGCGCTCTGTGCTGGGGACTGGCCAACATCGTCGGCGGCCTGCCCGGTGTCCTGGTCGTCTTCGCCGTGCTCATCGCGTTGGCCGGCTGGATGTACCTGCGCTCCCGCAAGGAGCCCATCGATCCGAGCAACGTCAACGCCGAGTGGGACGGCGGCCTGGTACCCGCAGAGGTCCCCGGTCCGGACGCCCGCGTCACCACCGACGTCAAAGCCTGAAAGAGGGAATCGACATGGATATCTTGAAAAACACCGTCGACTCGCTCTGGCAGGTCGTACTGGTCGGCCTCCTGCTGGGCGCCGGACTACCAGCGATCTTCGCAATCGGCCTGAAGTCGCTCGACGCCGGACAACGTGGCAGTGGCGGCGGGAGCACTGCCGTCGCGGCTCGCAGTCCGTTGGCCGTGGCAGGCGCAGTGGTGTGCTTCGCGGTCGTGCTCATCGCGATCGTCACCGGAATCCTCTTCATCATGCAGGGCTTCCTCAGCCACACATTCGGCATCGAGATCTTCTGATCCCGTGCGCCCTCACGAGCGGAAAGACATCACCGTGACTGCACCGACTCCATCCCTTCCTCAATCCATTCTTGACTGGCTTCGCGCCGGCTACCCCGAAGGCATACCGCCCAAGGACCGCATTCCGCTGGTCGCATTGCTACGACGCAAACTCTCGGACGCGCAAATTCGAGACATTGCCATCGGCGCTGCACTCGCAGAACTGAGCGACGTCAACAGCGACCAGGTGATCTCGAGCGACGAGATCAGCGCTCAGATCGCCGATCTGACGAGCCAGACTCCCTCGGACGAGGACATCGCGCGCGTTGCCTCCGTCCTTGCTGCCGCCGGGTGGCCCCTCGCTGATCTCGACAACCACTGAAGCTCGATTCGTTGAGTCTTCCACCACTTCTGGTTTCGATACTCGGCTGGCTGCGTGCCGGGTATCCGAACGGTGTGCCGGAGCAGGACTACGTCCCTTTGATGGCCCTGCTCCGGCGACAACTGTCCGACGACGAGATCGCCGTTCTTGCTGACGATCTCGTCGCCGGCTTTCCGCTTCCGGTCGATCCGATCGACTTTCCCGGTTCGGTCGATCCGATCGACATCGGCGTCCTCATCACCAAGGTCACCGACGATATTCCGCACGAATCGGACGTCGCTCGGGTGCGTGAACACTTGATTCGTGGAGGTTGGCAAATCGAGGCGCAACCTCCGGTCGACGACGCCTGACGGCATTACGGTAAATCAGACCAGTTTGATAACGAACCAGTAACGGTGCCGTCGAGGTCAATACAGACCACTTAGTGTCATAAGGAATTCCGCGCCTCGGGGGGCTCGGTCGGATTTCGGTGTGCAAGCACCTTTGGGGCGGGAGTGATACATGCACGAGGCTCACACAGATTTGGCGAAGAACCCAGATATTTCGAACCCGGATATTTCGAGAAACCGCATTTCGAAACGAATCAAGCGTCGGATCCTGGGCCTCGCCGCGACAGCACTCGCACTCCCCCTGACCGCAGGCCTGATCAGCGGATCGGTAGCGACCGCAGCGCCCGCGCGTACCGCCCCGGCCGGTGGCTACGAGGAAGTGTTCGTAGACTCGTCGATGGGACCGATCAAGGTTCAGATCCAGTGGGCTTCGCGCGGCGGCAACGCGGCGCTCTATCTTCTCGATGGCCTACGAGCACGCGACGACCGAAACGCATGGAGTTTCGAGACCAACGCTCTCGAGCAGTATCGTGGCGACAACGTCACGCTGGTCATGCCGGTCGGCGGGCAGTCCAGCTTTTACTCGGACTGGTATGCGAACAGCAATTTGAATCGCCAGCCGGTCACGTACAAATGGGAAACCTTCCTCACCCAGGAACTTCCCGCCTATCTGGAATCGCGCGGCGTCTCCCGAACCAACAACGGTGTGCTCGGATTGTCCATGGGTGGCAGCGCGGCACTGACGCTCGCCGCCTATCACCGCGATCAGTTCAAGTTCGCCGGATCGCTCTCGGGATACCTCAACATCTCAGCTCCAGGCATGCGTGAAGCAATCCGCGTGGCCATGGTCAGCGCCGGGTCCTTCAATGTCGATGCAATGTGGGGACCGCCGTGGAACCCCGCTTGGCTCCGCAACGATCCCTTCGTGTTTGCACCCGAACTGGCTGGGCTCTCGCTGTACATATCCGCTGCGAGCGGCCTGCCCGGGCAGTTCGATCAACCGCGTCGGCCCGTCGACTTCGTGAATACCGGTAGTGCCATCGGGCTCGAGGCCCTTGCCTTGATGAACTCACGGGCATTCCAACTGCGCATGAACTCCCTGGGAATTCCGGCAACGTACAGCTTCCCAGCCAACGGCACTCATTCGTGGCCGTACTGGGGTGCAGAACTGTGGAAGGCCCGAGGCCAGATCCTCGACACCCTCAACGCTTGGTGAACTGACAACTACTCGATCACCGACAACCACAGGCCTCGACCGATATTCGGTCGGGGCCTGCGTCGTTCGACATCAGAGCGCGGCAAAGAGATCCACGGTATTGCCGTCGGGATCGAGAAGAACGGCGTAGCGCTGGCCCCACACGGCATCAAATGGCTCTTTATGTCCGGGGAAGTCGGCTGTGATGCGCTGATACGCCTCGTCGACTGCAGCGGGTGTCCCGAAATCGAAGGCCAAAGCGACGGGGTGTCGACCTTCCCCGACAGCGAAGTCCGGATCGAAGCTCGCGATGGTGGACAGCGCGTCCCAGGCCAGCCGAAGCCCACTGTCGAAAGTGAACTCCACGTGTGGAGCGTCAGCGGGTGTTGCCGGAATGTCGAGCCCGAGGGTTCGGTAGAACGCGAGGGAACGCGCGAGATCGTTGGTGACGATTCCGACGAGATCGAGTCTCGGAGAGACGGACACGGTATTTCTCCTGTTTCGGGTCGAGAAGTGATCGGCGAGTGTGTGACGATGATCTGATGACCGGCACTGACACCCTCGCTCTTGACGGTAGTCGGACGGTAGCGTCGAGTCTTGAACAAAACGGCCACACCTATGTCGAGACTCGGATCACCGGTTCGGCCGGCCTGTTCAGTTGCACGTGGAAAAGCATCAGCGAAGCCCATACGCCCACGGAAGCAAAGCGAATTCTTCCCGATCTCTGCGCCGACTTCATCGTCGACAGCACCGGAAAGTCGTGGCTCGTCGGACCTGCCACCGGTGCCGATCTGGTTTCGGTCGCCGCCGGTACAACCATGTGGGGCATCCGGATCAATCCACCGGCTCTGCGGAGCCTGCTCGGCACAGCTGCCGACGCGGTGCAGGATTCGAAGATCGCCTTCGACGACATCCTCACTTCCAGACAAGCGCGGGTACTTGCCGACGCCCTGCGCCACGAGGCAGTCGACGCTCACCTACTGGGCCAGTTGTGGCGCGGACTGGAACCCGACCACGGAATCGAGCGTGGTTACTCCGCGCTCATCTCCTCCCCTTCGACGCCGATACGAGAGATTGCTGCAGACCTCGGAGTTTCCGAACGTCATTTTCGACGCTCGATCACGTCGTCGGTCGGGCTGTCACCCAAGCTGATTCAGAAGGTGCAACGAATGCAGGACGTGTTGACTCTCAGCCGCGGCGCAGATCTGTCGTTGTCGTCACTGGCCGGCCGCGCCGGCTACGCCGACCAAGCCCACCTCGCGCGCGATACGCGATCGCTGGCAGGTCTGACACCGACTCAGCTACTGCGCGAGCACCGGTAACGATGAGCGAAGACCTGTTCTCCGCCCTAGATCACCTGGCTGCCACGTCAGCTGTCGTGATCGATCGCCCCCGAGGGTCGGCACACCCGCGGTACCCCGATGCGATCTATCCGCTCGACTACGGCTATCTCGACGGCACGGTCAGCGCGGACGGCGACGGGATCGATCTGTTCCGAGGCTCGGCTGTCGGCAACGGTGTTGTCGCCGCGGCCGTTATTGCCGACATCGTCAAGAAGGACGTGGAAGTCAAGATCCTTCTCGAATGTACTGCGCCTGAAATCGACACTGCCACAATATTTCTCCGCGACGTTCTAGGTCTCGGTGCCACTGTCTTGCGGCGCGCCGTCAGCTGAGTTCGTCGAATCGCGGAACAAGATGCTCCGCAACCCACTTCGCTTCCTCGATCAGAGGCCAACCTGCCAGGATCAGTGCAGTCAAACCGGTTCGGCTGCGAAGCGTGCGTACCGAGTCCGTGATCGAATCCGGATCGCCGACGTAGTACACCGCCGATGACCCGGTGCCGAAGATGTCGAGGGGTGACCACGCCGTGATACCCGCGTACAGCCCGTCACCGACGTACAACTCCTCCGGTTCCGGAAGTCGGCCGGAAGCAATCTTGTCCGCCCAGCCCTGCCGCTGAGCGTCGCGAGCGGTGAAAGTCTTGAGGTCTTGCTTCCCCTGAGTGCGACGACGTACTGCGTTGTCCAAGACATGAGCGATCTGCTCGACGCCCGTCTTCTCGAACAACGAACGGAACCGGTCCTGCGCCTGCGCCTTGGTGGGGCGAACGATCACACCGGTGAGCGCACCGAAGTCGGTGAACTCGCGCCCGGCTGCCTCCGCCGCCGCCCGTGCGGCAGAGAATTTGTCTTCGATGAACGAAGTCTCGCGCAACATCGCCAGATAGGTGTCGAGCACCTTGCCTGAATTCGCCAGGCCTGCAGGCGAATCACCGGTACCCCACAGCGGAACCTGATGCCCAGCGGGCGCATCGATACGCAGTGGTGTGTTGGGAAAGTTCGACTCCGTGCCTTCGGCGTAGATGCGGCGGAAGTCCGCCCAGTACTGCTCCCCCAACTCGTAACGCTCGTCGTGGGGCACGTTCATGTCGTACTTGGTCAGGATGTTCTCGCGTCCGTTGACCGAGTTGATCAACAGTCGGCCGCCGCTGAAGGCGTCGAAAGTCAATGCCTTCTCCGCCAGCAGTCGCACCGGCGTCATGTTCGCGTAGACGGCGACGAGGAACTTCATGCGCGTGGTGTGCGCTGCCGCCCACGTCGCCGAGATGAACGGATCGTTCGGCCAGGTGGCAACAAGCGCACCTTCGAATCCGCCGTCGTCGATGGTCTTCGCGAGCTCGATCTGCCTGGCCCCGTCCACGGGGGAACAGCCCACCGGGGCTCCACGGGTAGTCCCCGTCTGCCTGGGTGAGATACCAGAATGTCTTGATGCCCATCAGTTCTGCACTCCAGCCGGCAGGTCGAACGATTCGATTCGGGCACGCGAACGGATGGTGTCCGCATTCACGCTGTAGAGCGCGTCGAGGTATGCGACCGCGAAAGAACCGGGGCCCGAGGCATTTTCCTCGGCGATCTCCGATGCCACGGCAACATGCGTGTGCGCGGCAACCAATCCGTCCAGCGCGGTCGACGTGACGGCGAGGTAGGCGGCGACAAGACCGCCCAGAGAGCAACCGGTACTGGTCACGCGCGGCAACAGCGCGCTGCCACCGGAGACTCGGATGCCCTGGGTGTCACCGCCCGCATCGCGGCCGACGATGTAGTCGACCGGTCCGGATGCCGACACGGCATCCGCACGCTTCAAGAGTGACAGAGCGGCGGGCACCGCGTCGGCGGAATCGGAGGCACTGTCGACGCCGCGGGTGTCACCGCCGAGTCCGGCCAGAGCGATGATCTCCGATGCGTTCCCGCGGATGGCGCTGGGGTGAAAGCGCAGCAGATCCACAGCGATACCGCTCCGCCAGGGTAGTCCGCCGACACCGACGGGATCCAAAACCCATGGCGTACCGGCAGTTCGGGCCGCTTCTGCTGCTATCAGGAAAGCTTCGGCTGTCCCGTCGTCCGGCGTTCCGAGGTTGACGAGCACTCCCCCGGCGATGGCAGCGAACCCACCCGCTTCGTGGACGTTGTCGATGTGAGCGTTGCTTGCGCCGGCAGCGAGCAGAACATTGGTCAAGAAGTTCGCAGAAACGATGTTGGTCAGCGACTGGACGAGCGGTACCTGATCGCGGAGTGCGTCGATCGCCGACGCGACGGTTTCGACAGAGACAGTGTCAGACATGAGAATTCCTTCAGGACGGGAGGTAATTGAGGACTGCGGCGATTCAGGACCGCGGACATCGAACATCCGCAAGCGCGCCGCCGGGCTCACCGCCGACAACCATCGGCAAAACCGGATCTGCAGTCCATTCCTCCAACGAGCCGTCGTAGACCTTGACGTCCTCATAACCGCCGCGGATCAGCGCAAGTGCTGTCAGACACGCCGAAACTCCACCGCCGCAATAGATCACGACAGGGTCGGCGGCGGTTGGTAGAACGTCGGCCGATTTCGACAACACTTCCTCGACTGGAAGCATCCTGGAGTCGGTGTCGAGGAGACTCTTCGCGGACAGATTCACGCTTGACGGAATGTGTCCGCGTCGCGAGTATCTCGTCTTCTCCGTTCCCTCGTACTGCTCAGGCGCGAGAGCGCACACCAGCGTTCCGGCTTCGCCGCCGCTGGACAGCGACGCAACGCGAGGTAAATCGACCCAGAGGCCCAGATCCGTCACGCTCCAACGCTTCGACGCCGACGTGTGGGTGACGTCGTCGCCGCTCGCGAGGGCGAAGCCGCATCGAGTCCATTCGGCGAGGCCACCGTCGAGGACCCTTGCTTCGACGCCGGCGTTGCGAAACACCCACCAGAGCCGTGATGCCCAAGTGGTCGAACCCTGGTCGTAGATCACGATTGTCGCACCCGGTTCGATACCACTGGATTGGAGATCGGAAATCAACTGCTCCGTTGACGGTCGTGTGAAATGCAGCGCCGCTTCCCTTTCGGAAAAGACGTCCATGAGGTCGACGTGTCGGGAACCCGGGATGTGCGAGGAAACCCAGCCGTCGTACCCGGACTCCGGGCGATAGTCGCCGTCGAATCGCGCGGGAGGAAAATGAACCGTCGCGTCGAGCACAGCGACGCCTCCCTCGCGCAGCATCGCGTCGAGTTCAGCAGCACTCACCATCGGCGACGCGGTCTCTCCAGCCACTTCAGACCCTCTCCCTCGGAAACGAACAAGCACGAACCTAAATGAGTACTAGCGTATACGCAAGTACTCACTCGTCGCCGATGGCATAATCGAACGCGCTCTACTTGCATGCACAGGAATGAGGACACATGGATCTCGACGCCGATACGAGCACCACCGATCTGCTGGTGCCGGAGGCTGCGCTGGGCCGGTCCGATCAGACCTCGCGGCAGTACCTGCGCCTGCGAGCCGACATCCTGGCCGGCAAGTTCCCCCAGGGCTCTCCGCTGCACGAGACTCAATTGTGCGAATCGTACGGCGCATCGCGTACCCCGATCCGCGAGGCACTCAACTGGCTCGCGCACGACGGTCTACTCGAACGAGCCGCCCGCGGTTTTCGTGTCCGTTCCGGCACACCCGAGGACGTCATCGAAATCTACGCAGCGCGGGTTGCCCTCGAATCGGAAGCCGCCGGCGCCGCCGCACTCCGCCACAGCGATCTCGACCTTGCCCGCCTGGACGGATTGCACGAGTTCTGCTGCACTGCAACAGAAGGTACCGAGGTTCGTGCCGGAAACTTCAAGTTTCACGAGGCCCTCTGGCAGGCCGCCCACAATTCCACGATCACCTCATTGCTGATCCGCCTCACCACCCAACTGCGAATCTACGACAGCGGCCCGCCGTCGAACTACGGCGAACCTGACCTGCTCAATTCGGAGCATCAAGAGATCCTGAACGCCATCCGCGCCCGGGACGAATCGTCCGCACGTGGTCACATGCGCAACCATCTCGAGCGCAGCCGCGACCAACGAATAAGGATGTTCGCCAGCCGCTGACTTCAGACAGCCCAGATTTCTGCACGCCGACGCCTGCGCCGCCGTCGCTCAGACGGGGAGCGTGCCGGTGTCGACGTCGTACACGCTCTCGGCCGGGCTCGACATCACTCGATCCGCCATCTCCTGCTTGAGCTCTGTCAGCCGTGACTCGTCTTCGGCCGTCCGGTCGGACTTACGGGACAGAGTGATGAACTCGTCGACGACGAACCCCTCCCGAACAGTCAGCGTGACGCTCGCGCCGCGATAGGTGATCCGAAATACATACAGCGCGAGCGTGTTTCCACGTTCACGCCTGGCCAAGGATCTGTCAACGGTGTACCGCCCTTCGGTCACCGCGCGCGTGACCAACTCGAACGCATCGCGCACTCCTGGTCCGCCGTGTGCGGTGGCCACGACCAGGTCACGACGCTCGACGGAGCCCTCCGCGCCGAACACACCGAGAGCACGCTCGAGAACCTTGTAGGCATGGGCCACGCCGCCCGGGGCCTGCGGACCGTGATAGCGGAGGGCGTCCTCGTACGTGAAGTCGAGCATCGTCCCGTGATCGGTCACGGTGAGCGTGGTGGTCATGATGGGCGTCCTTGCCGGTCAGTGCTGGCGGTCGATCGGATTGATCCGCGAGACGATGAGCGGATCGATCGGGGTGAAAGGAAAGTGCGGCAGATCCCGTTCCGGAACACCGAACGAGGCCGAGAGAACGCCGCGTGAGAACGCGGAAGCCGTTGCACGGTAGCCTATGTCGCCCGGCGTCGGCTGGTCGAAGAAGATGAGGAAGTTGATGTCCTCGTCACCTAGAACCTCGATGTGATGGGGATAGGCACGCGGAACGAAATACACCTGACCGGGCTCCAGTAGGTAGGTGTCGAGCGAACCGTCCGGATCGAGGACCGTCATCCGCCCGTGACCACGATGCACGTATCCCATTTCGGCAGTGACGGGATGCCAGTGTGGCTCACGCATCCCACTCTCGCGAATTGTCAACGAGTACATCGAAAGATCCTCCAGCGCCGCCCAATACTGCTTGCGCGCCACTTTCGCCTGTCCGTACGGATATGCGAGAGGCGCGATCTGGCCTTCGAGATCGAAAAGATGCGCGTTGGGAAGGCCGGCGGTATCGGGAACGACGGCGGCGCCGTCCCGCCGAACTATCTGGGACGCATCGGCTCTACCGAAGACGTCGAAGGCCGATGCGGCGAGATCGTACGTGTTGCCGAGCACCGCGTTCGACATTGCGCTGACGCTACTCTGCAACGAAAAGTGCTGCGGCAGAGAAGTACGCAGGGCGGCGATGATCTCCGCCTCCTCCTCTCCGACATTCTCGATGTGATAAATCGCGCCGGATTCGACGTGATACATCTGCTCCGCTCGCACCACGAAACTGGCGAACTCGTCAGCATTGCCCAACATCGAGACGAGCACGGTTCCGCTGGTGACGTAGGCGATCTGGTTCGCGTTGACGTTCCATTGTGGTTCACGGATCGCGCCGGGACCGAGAACAATTCGTTTGATCGACAGACCGGACAGGATCGGCAACGAACTCGTGTCGAGCTGCGAGATCGACCCGAGTTCGTTCTCGAAGACACTGGGGCCATTGCGTAGTGAGGCAACGTGTGTAGACATGGCCATTTTATCCTTCCCACTCTGGTCCTTTCGACTCCGGTCCTTACGCCTCGCTGACGTCAGTCCTCGATGAACGCGAGAATGTCCTGGTCCAGTGTCTTCTGATATGAGCCGTAGATGCCGTGGGGTGCGCCCGGATACACCTTCAGCGTGCCCTTCTTCACCAGCTTGATCGCCTTCTCGGCCGCTGCGCCGATCGGCACGATCTGATCGTCGTCGCCCTGAGCGATGAGGAACGGAACGTCGATGGCTTCGAGATCGGAGGTCTGGTCCGTCTCCGAGAATGCCTTGACGCAGTCGTAGGCCGCGGCGAGATTGACCAACATACCTTGCCGCCAGAAGTCGTCCTTCGCACCTTGCGAGACGTCGGCACCTTCGCGGTTCGCGCCGTAAAAGCTCTCGCTGAGATCCTTGTAGAACTGCGATCGGTCTCGCAGAACTCCCTCACGGATGCCGTCGAAGACCTCGATCGGTGTGCCTTCGGGGTTGCCGTCCGACTTGACCATGATCGGCGGTACGGCGCCGGCGGTGATCACCTTGGCCACGCGCCCTTTGCCGTGCTGCGCCGCGTACCGGACCACTTCCCCGCCGCCGGTCGAATGGCCAACCAGGACCAGGTCTTTCAGGTCGAGTGTGTCGATCAGCTCAGCCAGGTCCTTGGCATATGTATCCATGTCGTTGCCGGTGTACGTCTTCGACGAGCGACCGTGTCCTCGACGATCGTGCGCGATGGTCCGGTATCCGGCGTCGGCGAACAACTTCATCTCGACCTGCCACGCGTCAGAACTCAGCGGCCACCCGTGGCTGAGGACGATCGGCCGGCCGACGCCGTGCTCGGTGTAGTAGATCTCGGTTCCGTCGGAGGTGGTGATGTAGGGCATGCTCTGCTCTTCTCTGTCGAGTCGTGGACTGAGATCCGGACACGGTGCCCGGTTTCCTCACTCTGCGAGTGCCCACTACGGGGGCAGTCGACTCATCGATCGACAGAAATGTGCGTGGGGGCAGAAGACTCCGGCCCGACACCACGAAGCGTGGTGCCGGGCCGGAGCCTTCAGTCAAAGGG
>NZ_CAURKP010000086.1:0-23122 GCF_963525155.1 uncultured Rhodococcus sp. | reverse complement strand
CTCAGTGGCGCGAGCGCATCGCCTCCGGTGATGTCGTGTCTTCCTTTGCTCTCACCGACCCTGGCGCGGGCTCCACCCCGGCCGGCCTTCGGACCAAGGCAGTGCTGGACGGATCCGACTGGGTGATCGACGGCAACAAGCGGTTCATCACCAATGCTCCACTGGCGCAGCTGTTCGTGGTGTTCGCGCGCACTCGCCCGGCGGATTCCGATGGTCCGGGAATTGCAGTGTTCCTGGTTCCGGCTGACACGCCAGGTGTCACGGTCGGTCCCAAGGACAAGAAGATGGGTCAAGAAGGTGCTTGGACCTCCGAGGTCACCTTCGACAACGTCCGAGTTCCCGAGTCGGCCCTCGTCGGTGGCGACCAGGACACCGGATACCGCGCAGCGATGACGTCTCTCGCGCGCGGACGAGTCCATATCGCGGCGCTCTCGGTGGGAGCAGCACAGCGAGCGCTCGACGAATCTGTCGCGTTCTCCGTGGTCACGGAACAGGGCGGCACCGCGATCGGCGACTTCCAGCTGGTTCAAGCGATGTTGGCAGACCAGCAAGCCGGTGTGATGGCAGGGCGCGCGATGGTGCGCGAGGTGGCCGCGCGGTACGTCAGCGGTGAGGATCGCCGTCTCGGGCCTTCGGCGGCAAAGCTTTTCTGCACCGAGATGGTGGGCAAGGTCGCAGATCTCGCCGTGCAGATCCACGGGGGCAACGGGTACATGCGCGGTGTTCCGGTCGAACGCATCTACCGTGAAGTTCGCCTGTTGCGCCTGTACGAGGGAACCAGCGAGATCCAGCGTCTGATTCTCGGTGGTGGGCTCGTGGCGCAAGCGAAAAAGCAAAACCAGCGCTGACACATTTTCCAGACGAGCTTTAACCTCACGAACGGAGTGGACATGGGATTGTTGGACGGCAAGGTTGCGGTAGTGACCGGTGGAGCCCAGGGCATCGGGCTCGAAATTGCGCGCACCTTCATCAAGGAAGGCGCGACCGTCGTTCTCGGCGACATCAACGAAACCGTGGGAACGGCTGCGGTCGCCGAACTCGGTGGAGAGTCGGTCGCCCGTTTCGCTTCCTGCGACGTGCGTGACTCCGGACAGGTCGAGGCCATGCTCGATCTGGCCGAAAGCGCTTTCGGTCCAGTCGATGTCATGGTCAACAACGCCGGCATGACGCGCGACGCCACGATGCGGAAGATGACCGAGCAGGACTTCGACGACGTGATCGCAGTTCACCTCAAGGGCGCCTGGAACGGAACACGCGCTGCCGCCGCCCGCATGCGCGAGCGTGAGACGGGCGCGATCGTGAACATCTCGTCGATCTCCGGCAAGGTGGGCATGCTCGGGCAGACCAACTACTCGGCCGCGAAGGCCGGGATCGTCGGTCTGACGAAGGCCGCGGCAAAAGAGGTCGCGTTCAAGAATGTTCGCGTCAACGCCGTTCAGCCCGGACTGGTCCGCACGGCGATGACCGAGGCGATGCCCGAACGGATCTGGAACGAGAAGCTTGCCGAGATTCCGATGGGGCGCGCAGCCGAGCCTTCGGAAGTTGCTTCGGTTGTGCTGTTCCTCGCGAGCGACCTCTCGAGCTACATGACCGGCACGGTTCTCGAGATCACCGGCGGCCGCCACATCTGATCCGTCCTGTTCGAGTGCAAGAATTCAGAGTGTGAGAATTCTGGGTGTAAAACTTCTGGGGTGACTACTGACATGGGACAGCCGAACTCGGATCTTCCGCTCGACGGAATCACCGTAGTTGCACTCGAACAGGCGGTGGCGGCACCGCTCGCCACCAGACATCTCGCGGACATGGGTGCGCGGGTGATCAAGATAGAACGCGTCGGCGAGGGTGACTTCGCGCGTCACTACGACCAGGCGGTTCACGGTCAGGCATCACACTTCGTGTGGCTCAACCGTTCCAAGGAATCGATCGCCGTCGATGTGAAGTCGGAAGCCGGCCGGCAGATCCTTCTCGATCTGGTCGCGCGAGCCGATGTGTTCCTGCAGAACCTGGCTCCCGACGCAGCCGCGAGACTGGGGTTCGGCGCGGAGGAACTGCGCGATAAATACCCACGGCTCATCGTGATCGACATGTCCGGCTACGGCAGTGCCGGCCCGCGGCGCGAGCGCAAGGCCTACGACATGTTGGTCCAAGCCGAGACCGGAATGATCTCCGTGACAGGCACACCGGAGACGGCCACCAAGACCGGCATCCCGGTCTCCGACATCGCGGCAGGAATGTACGCGCTGACTTCGATTCTGAGCGCCCTGTTCCGTAGAGAGCGAACGGGCAAGGGAGCGCTCGTCGAGGTCTCGATGTTCGATTCCACCGTCGAGTGGCTGGGCCATCCGATGTACATGAAAATGTATGCGGACAAGCAGATTCCACGTGTCGGTCTCGGCCATGCCGCGATCGTTCCCTACGATTCGTATCCCACGGCCGACGGCGAAATCCTGATCGGCGTCCAGAACGATCGTGGATGGCGAGCGCTGATGGTGGACGTGTTCGAGCGAGAGGATCTGGTCGATCATCCGCGTTACCGCACCAACATCGTGCGCGTCGAAAACCGTGGCGAGGTAGACGAATTGGTGGGCTCTCTGACGCGTCTGTACTCGACGACAGATCTGGATCAGCGTCTGGCCGCCGCTGGTGTTCCGGCCGCGGCACTCAACGACATGGCCGGTCTGCTGGAACATCCGCAGCTGGAGAAGCGTGCCAGGTGGCGGTCCGTGGGCACCGAGAACGGTCCGATCGATGCCGTGCTGCCTCCGATGACGTATTCGGATGTCGAAATGCGCATGGGTGACGTTCCAGCACTCGGCCAGCAGACGGATTCTCTGCTGGCCGAGTTGGGACTTACGGGCGACCGGATCGCGGAACTTCGCCGCGACGGATCGATCGGTTAACGCTTCTAGCGTCGAAGGTTCTCGAACACCGCGGCAATCCCTTGTCCGCCGCCGATGCACATGGTCTCGATCCCGTACCGTCCCTGGCGCCGGTCGAGTTCGCGCAGCAGATTTGCAAGGATCCGCCCACCGGTAGCGCCGACAGGATGTCCGAGCGAGATGCCGGAACCGTTGACGTTGAACCGTTCCTCGATGTCCTGGGCGCTCAATCCCCAGGCCTTGGCGCACGCGAGAACCTGGGCCGCGAAGGCCTCGTTGACTTCGATGAGGTCGATGCGGTCGAGTGACAGGTCGACCCGGGAGAGTGCTTTCGCCACGGCAGGAACCGGGCCGATGCCCATCCGGTTCGGCTCCACACCGGCCACACCCCAGCTGACCAGTTTCGCGAACGGTCGCAGGCCCAGCCGTTCGGCGTTGGCAGCAGTAGTGACGATGGCGGCTGCGCCGGCGTCGTTCTGGCCGCACGCATTACCGGCGGTGACAGTGGCTTCGGGATCGACGCGACCTCGAATGGGGCGCAGTGCAGCGAGATCGGCCAACTGAATCCCTCGGCGCGGATGCTCGTCGCGAGTGACCACCGTCTGCTCACCACGGCGTCCGGGCACCGAAACGGGAATGGTCTCGTCGTCGAAGTACCCACTGTCTTGGGCGTGAACGGCCCGTTCGTGCGATCGCACCGCGTATCGGTCCTGCTCGTCGCGGGTGATCGAGTACTCCCGGCGCAAGTTCTCAGCGGTCTCGATCATGCCGCCTTCCACCGGAAAGTTGACTCCGCCGGAGTTCGTGCGCGGTTTGGCCAATCGGTCGTGGAACTCGACGGAAGGGCGCTTTGTGCCCCAACGCATGTCGGTGGAGTAGAACTCGGTTCCGCTCATGCTCTCCGCGCCGCCGGCGATGACCAGATCACTCATCCCGGTCTGTACCTGCATCGCGGCGTAGATGATCGCCTGCAATCCCGAACCGCAACGGCGATCGAGTTGTATTCCGGGAACGGACACGTCGAGACCGGCGTCGAGTGCCGCGATTCGCCCGATGGCCGCGGCCTCTCCGTTGGCGTACCCCTGACCGAAGATGACGTCGTCGACATCGGTGGACGCAATGCCGGTTCGTTCGACGAGGCCACGCACAACAGTGCCGGCGAGTGTGGTGACGGGAACGTCCTTGAAGACTCCGCCGAATCCGCCCACCGGGGTGCGAACGGGTTCACAGATGACTGCGTCGTGCATGGAATGCGCCTGTCTCGAGGAGAGGTGGGGAATGCGTCGCGTGAACGGGCCGATCGAAGGGCCCGTCGCGACCTGGCCACTCGAATATCCAGCACGCGTGGCGCGGTTGTCAACAGCAGGAACGACCTGTTCGGACATAGTTTCCGCCATACGGTTCGTATGCGAAATCGACTTTGACACATATACCGTTCGGGGATTGAATGGATACAGCGTCTCTGCCGCACACACGTCGCGGCGGGATGAAAGTTCCTGGAGTCGAATCAATTTCGTCGACCGGGAGGGCACGAAGTACCGACTGACAGGTGGAACAGTGACTCGTTTGGCGCAGACGGCGGGATTGACCGAAACTCAGACCGATATCGTCGGGGCGGTACGCGAGTTCGTCGATCGTGTGGTCATCCCCGCGGCGCAGGAACTCGAACACTCGGATACGTACCCGACCGACATCGTCAAGCAGATGAAGGACATGGGTCTGTTCGGACTGACCATCGACCCCGAGTACGGGGGTATCGGCGAATCATTGCTCACCTACGCGCTGTGCGTCGAAGAATTGGCCCGTGGATGGATGAGCGTGTCCGGTGTCATCAACACGCATTTCATCGTGGCTCACATGATTTCGGCGCACGGGACGCCGGAACAGAAGGCGAAGTACCTGCCGCGTTTGGCTTCCGGGGAACTCACCGGTGCATTTTCCATGTCGGAGCCTGCCCTCGGTTCCGATGTTGCTGCCATATCGACCAAGGCGAAGCGGACGGACTCCGGCGATTACGTGATCACCGGCCAGAAGATGTGGCTGACCAACGGGGGTTCCTCGACCTTGGTGGCAGTCCTGGTCAAGACGGACGAGGGCGCGGAGAAGCCGCACAACAATCTGACGACGATATTGATCGAGAAACCCGCAGGTTTCGGCGAGGTACTCCCGGGCCTGACCATTCCGGGCAAGCTCGAGAAGATGGGGTACAAGGGAATCGACACCACGGAGATGATCTTCGACGGTTTCGAGATCGGAGCCGAGGAGGTTCTCGGTGGCACCCCTGGCTCGGGATTCCGGCACATGATGGACGGCGTCGAGGTCGGCCGGGTCAACGTCGCCGCGCGTGCCTGCGGAATTGCCCAGCGCGCTTTCGAACTGGCTGTCACCTACGCCAAGCAACGCGAGACTTTCGGCAAGCCGATCGCCGAGCATCAGGCCATCGCGTTCCGGATCGCCGAGATGGGCACCAAAGTCGAAGCGGCACATCTGATGATGGTCAACGCTGCCAGGCTCAAGGACTCGGGTGAGCGCAACGATGTCGCCGCGGGTATGGCGAAGTATCTGGCGAGTGAATTCTGCTCGGAGGTCACCCAGGACAGCTTCCGTATCCACGGCGGATACGGCTATTCCAAGGAATACGAGATCGAGCGGTTGATGCGTGAGGCGCCGTTCCTTCTGATCGGTGAAGGCACCAGCGACATCCAGAAGCAGATCATCAGCAAGGGCCTGCTTCGCACGTACAACTGAGCCGAGAAGCGGCACCGCGAATATGCGCGGTGCCGCTTAGTCGTGTCGGGTCAGCGGGTGAAGGCCAGGGTTGTCACCGGTGACCGGTTGCCGTATGCGTCAACGGCTTCGACGCGGGCTTCGTATGCGGTGCCCGCTGCAGCATCGGGAATCGGAATGTCGAGGCTGTTCGGCCGCGGCATGAAGTAGAAGTCCGAGAGCACCTTCGACGAGACCACCTTCGCTCCGGTGGCTGTGTCCGTGACCTCGACGGCGTAGTGGTGCACCATCTGATCGTCCTTGGCCTGCGCGATCCTCAGTGCGGTCGCACCGTTTTCGCCGGTCGTCACCGAGAGCGGAGTGCTCGAGGTGAACTCCGGCGCGTGCGTGTTCCGTCCGCCCGAGCTGTAGCGGAAGTTGTCCTTGATCTGCTGGTTGGTCGACCCGTCGAGCTCGACCGTCCACCCCGAACCGCTCAGCGTGCCCGCGCTCGAGTACGGCGGCTGCCAGTTGGCTGACCACGCGCCACCGGCGTAGATGTCGTGCTTGTCTGCCGCCATGTTGATTCGGCTGATTTCCGTGCGGTCCTGGTAGACCTCGACGAAGAGCGCTTGGGCAGTAGGTGATTCGAAACGGTTCGCGAGACCGGACTCGGTCACCATCTGGTAGCCGTGATCGATTTCGATGTACGACATCGAGCCGTCGTTGACCGACGTGAAGTCACGCTGATGGATCGACCGGTCGTCGTTGTTGTTCAGATGTGAGTGCCCGGAGAAGAAGATTGCCTGAGGGAAGGCACTCAGGTCTTCGGTCAATCGAGGGTTCGACGCCTGCTGGCCGTCCATGGCTGTGTTGCTTGCCGGCCGGTGTCCCTGGACCAGGATCGGCTTGGTCAGGTTCCCGGACTCCGCGGTGATTTCGGTCAGGCGGGACTTCAGCCAATTGCGTTGCGCTGAATCATTGTTGTAGGTTTCGGTGTTGACCGTGAAGAGATGGACACCATTGACGTCGGATTCGTAGTATCCGCCACCGGAATCCGGGAACCACTCCGCCGGGTATCCGGCTCTGATCGCCGCGAGACTTGCATCGTGATTGCCGTTGGAGATCAGGAGTTGTGTGTCGTTCATGCCCTTCCGGGCGAGGTTTGCCTGGAAGATTTCTGCGACGATCTTGTGGTCGGGCCCCTTGCCGTCTCCGTTGTCGTTGATCATGTCCCCGTTGGAGAGGATGGCGTCGGGTTTCGGGAAGATGGAACCGATTGTGTCGAAGAAGCTTTCGTACTTCTTGTCGTTGTTCGCGTGATCGCCGACGTGGACGTCGGACATCACGACGACCTGAGCCAGCGGCTTTTCCGACGTCTTGATCAGGTAGCCGAACGAGACGGCCGCGCTCGCGTGATCGCCTCGGAAAGCTGCGACAGTGACGTTGGTGTCCTGCGCGATGTGCAGCGGACGTCCCGGCGTGGCAGCTTGGCTGTCGGTGGTGGGTGTCGTTCCGTCCACGGTGTAGCGGACGGTGGCGCCGCGCTCGGCGGTGAAGGTCAGGTCGACGGGGTGCTCGTACCGTCCGCCGGGGACGCTGACGCCGGGCGCTGCGGGCGGCGTGTTGTTCTCGCCCGAAGAGCTGCCCCATTCGAAGGACGAACTGCCCCAGCCGGGTTCGGCGTGGGATTCGGCGGGGGCGATGCCGGGAACGGCGAGAGCCGCGGTCACGGCTGCTATCGCGATGGTCGTACGTCTCACGAGGATTCCTTGTCTTCGACGCGGTGGTTCAGACCTATCCGTAATTGGTCTGGACCAATTACGGTAGGTGGCGCCGGGTAGAAGAAGGTGTGTCCTGAATGTCCGATTAATGAAGCGTGTGTGAACACCCTGCAGTGCTTGGTACCGGTATACCCGGCTGCGTTTATGGCAAAGTCGATGGAGTGGACCTACGTCAGATCGAGTACTTCCTTGCCGTTGCCGGTGGTGAGTCCTTGTCGACGGCTGCGCAGAATCTGTCGGTCACCAAGCCGTCGCTGTCGCAGGGTATTCGTGGCCTCGAGCGTGAACTCGGAGTCGAACTGTTTCACCGTGTCGGTCGCGGTTTGGTGCTGACGGCAGCAGGTCGGGCGTTGGTAGGGCCGGCGAGGCAGATGACTCGCAGCAGCGCGGCCGCGTTCGACGTCGCGATCGGTACGGCCGACGAGCCTCGTGGCCGGCTCGACATCTGCTCCGCGGCACATGGTCTCGAAGGTCCGATCGCACGCATCGTGGCGGACTTTCGTGAGCGGTGGCCTGCTGTGACCGTTCGGGTCGGTGAGTTGCCGCAGGGTGCAACGTCTGAGCAGGTGTTGGCAGACGGCGCGTGCGAGGTGGTCTTCAGCTATTGGCCACCCGACATGTCGGCGCTGTCCACGAAAGTGTTGGGGGTGAACGAGTACTGGCTGGCAGTGCCGTCGGGGGTTCATCCCGACGTCTGGCCGAATGGTGTGAAACCCGCTGCGGGAGAGCCGGTGTCATTGACGGCATTGCCCGATCTCCCCGTGGTGGGTGTGCTCAAACACTCGCGGGCTCGGCTTGCCATCGAGTCGTCTCTGCAGGCCGCCGGGGCCCGGACTCGGATGTCGACGGAGTTGGCGCAGCGGGAGACCGTCGGCGCGTTCGTCTTTGCTGGTTTGGGCATGGCATTCATGGAGCGTTCGTTGGCCGAGAGGTCGGTCGCGTCCGGCGCGGAGATATTTCCGGTGGAGCCGGCGATCTCACTGAATTACGGCGTCGAGTTCGATCCGGAGACGCTCTCGCCGTTGGGCAGGCTGTTCGTGGAGGGCTTGTGACGTGGGGAGATGTTCTCGATGTACGCAGACCCGGCCGGTGAGAGCGGGCCGTCGCGGTAGACCAAGATCGTCTGCCGGGTGATCGGTGGGAAAAGCGAGCGAACCTCAGATGCCGGGGAGTCTTGTTCGGCGATCGATCTGGGCAGCAGCGCGGCGCCTACACCTTGCCCGACCATTTCCCGGACAGCAAGGCGATCAGGTACTTCCACGACGACGTCGGTGAGTTCCAGATCGTCGTCGATCGAGTGCCCGCGCCGAACTGCGGATGCCTCGACCACCATCGGCAGGCGCGCGACCACGGTGCGCGGAACCGGATCGGGGAGGTCTGTGGCCAGGCGAATGGGGATCGACAAGACCGTTTCCTGGGTGCTCACGGCAATTTCTCGAAGCCCGTCGGAGACTTCGGTACCCGGGTGGGTCTCGAGAAACCCGAGTTCACACGTACCTGCTCTGACGAGCGCGCGCACGTCCTGTGCGTTGGCGGAGGCGTTCGTGGAGAACCGAATTCCGGGTGCCGTCAGATGGAGGCGTCCGGCGACCTCTGCAACAGGGTCGATGGCGAGATCGGACTGAACTGCTATGGCGAGTTCCCCGGCGCGCAAAGCGGTTACCGCAGCCACCGCGGCCTCGGCCCGAGCAACGTCGGCGAGCAACGTACGGGCAGAATCGGCAACTGCCAGTCCGACCGTGGTGGGAGCCAGACCGCGAGTGGTGCGCTCGAAGAGTGTGGCTCCGAGAGCTCGTTCGAGGTTGCGCACGGCCTGCGAGAGGGACGGTTGCGAGATACGCAGGACGTCCGCGGCGGCAGTGACGCTGCCGTGATCGACGACCGCGACGAGATACTGCGCGCTGCGTATGTCCATGCCGGGTGCCTGCATCTGACGAATTCTCCCAGATGACGGAGCCTTGGCGGCGGTGACTTGCTGCGACCTGCGGACATAGGTCTGAGCTATGGCTCTGTGCGCCTTCTCGTCTTTGTGGCGCAGGCCATAGCGATGGTCGACTGTTCCAGTACCACCGACCGCGGTTCGTGCTCGGTGAGTACCTGGAACACAGGAGCGTGATGTGAGCGAGCTTCACCTACCCAACCGGATACGCCACTCGGCGTCGACACGGCCGTCCGATCCGGCAATCACGTGCGGCGACCGAACGTTGACTTGGGCTGAGCTGGATGGCGAGACCAGCACCTTGGCGAGTGCGCTGGCAGAAGTGACCACAACGGGTGCTCGTGTCGGTGCGCTACTGAGGATGGGGCTCGAAGGTGCGGAAACCTTCATCGCATGTGCGAAGGCAGGCGCTGTGTTCATACCGTTGAACTGGCGGCTCAACCCACTCGAACTCGTCGACATCGCCGAGGACGCGGAGCTCGACGTCTTGATCGTCGATGACGAGTTCGCCGCGGGGGCGGCGGCGATGTCCGCAGCGTTGCCGGACATCGAGGTCATAACCGTGGGAGCTGCAGGGAGCCTGCCGGATTCGCGAACCTGGGCGGAGTTCGTGGCATCAGGGACCGGTGTCGACCCCGGACACGGGCACGATCCGGACGCAGCAGTTCTGCAGCTGTACACGTCCGGGACAACCGGCCGGCCCAAGGGCGTCGTGGCCACGCACCGGAATCTGTACAACGAGCCCGAGGGGTTCGATGTCTACGAATTCGGTTCGAATGCAGTCGCACTCGATGCACTTCCCCTCTTTCACATCGCCGGTGCCGGCTGGATGAGTACATGCTTGTCGGCCGGAGTGCCTTTGGTGCTGCTCGGAGACATGGCGCCTGCTCGGGTCGCTGATGCCATCGCGACCCACCGCGTCACCCACGCATTTCTGGTGCCTGCAGTCATTCAGACGCTGGTAGATCTGCCGACTCTCGACAGTTTCGATCTGACCAGCCTGGAGGTGGTCGCCTATGGGGCGTCACCGATCACTCCGGCGCTCCTCGCCCACGCGATGACTGTCTTGAACTGCAAATTCGTTCAGCGATACGGGATGACCGAGACGACGGGTTCGGTATCCGTCCTTCGTGCTTACGACCATCATGTGAGCGGGCCGCGTTCGGAGTTGCTTCGCTCTGCGGGCAAGCCGATGATCGGCGTCGAGATCTCGATTCGAGACGTCACCACTGGTGAGGAATTGCCGCCCAATAATTCCGGTGAGATCGTCGCGCGCAGTAGAAACAACACTCGCGGATACTGGCGACGTGACCGTGAGACCGCCGAATTGTTCACCCACGACGGTTTCCTCCGAACGGGGGACGCCGGCCATCTGGACGACGAGGGGTATCTGTTCGTCACCGATCGACTCAAGGACATGATCATCACCGGCGGAGAGAACGTCTATCCGATCGAGGTGGAATCCATTCTGGCCGAGCACCCCTCGGTCGCCGAGGTCGCGGTGGTCGGGGTTCCCGACAAGCGCTGGGGTGAATCCGTGACCGCAGTGGTCAAACTGGTCGACGGTGCCGACGTGCCGAGCGTCGACGAGTTGATCGCTTTCAGCACAGCGAAGTTGGCGTCGTACAAGAAACCTCGCCAGATCCATTTCGTGGACTCCCTACCTCGCAACGCGAGCGGAAAACTGCTCAAGTCGAGCCTGCGGACCATGCTGAACGCGAGCGGAGAAGCATCATGATCGTGACCGAAGACGTCGGTGTCGCACAACGTGAGGCATGGGCGAACAAAGTCCTTCCACCGGTCGAACAGGTGCGGGACGGATTGTGGTCGATCCCCGTTCCCATGCCGGACAACCCTTTGCGTTACGTGCTCGTCTACGCACTCGCGCTCGACGACGGACTTGCCCTCATCGACGTCGGTTGGGATCACGAACAGTCGTGGCAGGCTCTCGTCGACGGCATAGCATCGATCGGATACCACGTTTCCGAAGTGCGCTATGCGGCAATCACGCACCTGCATCCGGATCACTTCGGTCTGGCGCCGCGTCTTCGGCAGGTCAGCGGCGCAACGCTTGCGATGCATGTGGCCGACGCGACGCTCCTCGGATACCACGGTCCCGAGCAGACCCGCGACGACATCAGTGGCTGGAACCTGCAATTGTCCGAACTCGGCGCACCGGCCGAAGTGCTCGACGCGTCTCGGGTCGACCTGGTGCGGTTCGCCGAGCACGAAACCATCGACATTGTTCTGGGAGATGGTGATTCACTCGATCTTCCCGGGTGGAATCTCCGGGCTCAGTGGACACCGGGGCACACTCCCGGACATCTCTGCTTCGTGGAAGAGGACAGAGGCTTGTTGTTCAGCGGCGATCACATGCTGCCGAGGATCAGCCCGAACATCTCCACGATTCCCGGTGAACTCGAGAACCCGCTTCATCGTTATCTTCTCTCGCTCGAGGCGACGACAACACTGGGCGAGTGCGAAGTGCTTCCGGCACATGAATATCGATTCCGTGGGATCGCCGATCGTGCACGTCAATTGATGGGGCACCACGAGGAGCGATTGGCGGAGATCGTGGCTGCGGTTCAGGATGAGCCCGAATCCACGGCCTGGGAACTCTCACGCACGATCTCCTGGTCTCGCCCGTTCGAACAGATGTCGCCGCGACTACTTCGCTTGGCAGTCCGCGAAACCCATGCTCATCTCGTTGTTTTGGCCAAGCGGGAGATCGTGACACCGTCCGGCGGCACACCCGTGCGCTGGAGCATTCGCGCGCAGTGACCTTTCAAGAATCTCATCACGGAAGTAGGAACCGAACATGAGCGTCGTGCTCACCGACTTCGCCGACGGCGTTGCCGTCATCACCCTCAATCGTCCCGAGGCCAAGAACGCGGTCAACCTGGAACTCGCACAGGCACTCGCCGCCGCGATCGACGAGTTCGAGGAACGCCCCGATCTCACCATCGGCATTCTGACCGGATCTGGTGGAACCTTCTGCGCCGGTATGGATCTGAAGGGATTTGCGCGCGGAGAGCGGCCATCGCTACCGGGTCGTGGTTTTGCCGGTCTGACCGAGGCACCGCCGTCGAAGCCGCTGATCGCAGCCGTCGAAGGTTGGGCACTCGCCGGCGGTTGCGAACTGGCCTTGGCGGCCGACTTGATCGTGGCGTCCACGGACGCGAAATTCGGCCTGCCCGAAGTGAAGCGGGGACTTGCCGCGGCCGCCGGCGGACTCCTACGTCTGCCGAAAATTCTTCCGTATCAGTTGGCCATGGAAATCGCGATCACGGGGGATCCACTCAGTGCCACCGTGGCGCATCATCACGGCTTGGTCAATCGGCTCGCCGAACCGGGACACGCGCTGACCGTCGCACGCGAGCTTGCGGCCCGAGTAGCGGCTAACGGTCCACTGGCTGTTCGCGCGACCAAGCAGGTACTGGCAATGTCCGCCAAGTACACCGATCCGGATGCCTTTGTCGCGCAACGCGAATTCATCGATCCGGTCTTCACCTCTCGTGATGCCAAGGAGGGCGCCACGGCATTTGCCGAGAAGCGCTCTCCCGTGTGGAGTGGTTCATGAGTGCTGAGACGATCGAGCGTGCGGCCGTAAGCATCGAACGAGACGGTGCTGTCGCGACGATTGTTCTCTGTCGGCCGCACCGCCGCAACGCTCTCGATCTCGACGCCTGGATCGCTCTACGTGAAGCAGTCCTCGAACTTCAAGAGGACGCGCAGATTCGCTCGGTGATCCTGACCGGCGCGGATGGGACCTTCTGCGCGGGCTCCGATCTGGACAAGCGTGGCTCGTCGCACCCGCTCGATCGCATGCGTGTCATCAACGCAACGGCAATCGCACTGAGTGAGTTTCCCAAACCTCTGGTGGCGAAGGTCGACGGGTTTGCCGTCGGAGCCGGATGGAACATGGCGTTGCTCTGCGACTTCGTCGTGGCGGCCAAGGGTGCGAAGTTCAGCCAGATCTTTGCCAAACGGGGGTTGTCTGTCGACTTCGGTGGTTCGTGGATCCTGCCGAGACTGGTCGGCCTCCAACAAGCCAAGCGACTGGTGATGCTTGCCGAGACGATCGACGCACAGGAAGCCTACGAGCTCGGGTTGGTGACTTATCTGGTCGAACCGGCCGAGCTGGACGAACACACGTCAACACTGGCGCAGCGGCTCGCCGCCGGCCCGCCGGCCGCACTGAGTCAGTCTGCCGCCATGCTCGAACATCACACCTCCCTCTCGTTGCGGGAGGCCTTGGACAACGAGGCGAGGGCGCAAGCGGTCAATTTTGCGACGGATGCCACCGACGCGGTTCGTGCCTTCGTGGAAAAGCGGGAGCCGATCTTCACCGGAGAGTGGGCCGTACCAGGGGCAACTCGGGTGGAGTGAGCGACGGATCGCTGGTCGTATGATGGATGAGTGGATCTGCACTTCGTCACCTACTTCGTCGCTGTTGTCGACCACGGTGGGATAACGAAGGCCGCTCAGGCTCTCTACATTTCGCAGCCCTCGCTGTCACAGGCAATTCGTACGCTCGAGCGTCGACTCGGCGCCACGCTGTTCGACCGGACGGGCAGGCGGTTGGTTCTTACCGACGCGGGCCGCACGTTCGATCTCGCGGCCAGGAGAATCCTTGCCGACGTCGAGCGCGCGAAGGCGAAAGTGACCGCCGTTCGCGAACTCGAGTTCGGTCGTGTCGACGTCGTCTCGTACTCGGCGTTCTCGATCGATCCGATGGTCGAGTTGGTCCGGCGATTCCGGGCCAACTTCCCGAAGATCGTCGTGCGTGTTCTCGACACGTACGGCCCGGCCGGGGTCGACAATGCGTTGCGGCGAGGGTCGGCCGAGGTCGGCGTCACCGATCTGAGTATCGGGTACGAAGGTTTGGTCACGGCTCCGATTGCCACTCAGGAGTTGGTGCTCGCCACCCATGCGTCGTTGTCCGGCCGACTTGCAACGCCGTTGGCGGATCCGATTCCGCGAGCGCTCTTGCACAGTTTGCCGCTTGTGGTCGATCTCGGTGATCAATCGAATCAGTTCCGGGGTTTGCTCAGCGAAGGCGCCGAGAACGTAGTCGTGGACTGTGTCCACCCTGTGACCACGTGGGAACTCGTGCGTCGAGGGATCGGCGCCACTGTAGTGCCGAGAAGGGTTGCACAACAGCAGATGACAGACGTCTGCGCCTTCTCCTTCGATCCGCCGCTGACACGCGACGTCGGTATCGTCTATCGCTCGGGCGAGCAATCCCCGGCGGCCGCTGCATTCATCGCGACGGCTGCGGAAATGGCCACCTCCGCCGTTCCGTCCACGGAAGAGGAGTGAACTGTGGAGTTCCGGCAGATGGAGTACTTCCTCGCAGTGGTCGAGAACAAGGGGATCAACGGCGCCGCAGCGGCTCTCGGCGTTGCTCAGCCGACCGTGTCACAAGCGTTGCGCGGGCTCGAACGTGAACTGGGAGTGAGGCTGTTCCATCGTATCGGGCGCGGCATGGTGCTCAGTGCTGCCGGTCGCAGTCTGGTCGGCCCGAGTCGACAGGTTTTGCGAGACGTAGCTGCGGCGGCTGAACAGTTGACGGCATCCGATGGCGCCATCGTCGGTCGCCTCGACATCATGGCTTTCCCTGCACTGACCTCGGGGACGATCGTCGATCTGATTGCGGAGTTCTGTCGACGGTATCCGCAAGCACGAGTCAGATTCTCGGAACTCGAGCGTGAGGACAATCTGGAAAGTCTCATCCGGGACGGCCACTGCGAATTCGCGGTGGCTCATCTGCCGCTCGAGGCGGGCGAAGGGCTCGAAATCGTCGAATTGGGGGAGCAGGAATACCGCCTGGTCTACCCGGCGGGAACGGAACTACCCGAGGGGCCGGTACGCCTTTCGGAAATGCCGGACATTCCCATGGTATTCGTTCCTCGCGGGGCAGCGATGGGTGACGCGATCGAAGACTCGATCCGAAAGGCCGGTACCAGAACGGAACTCGCGGTGGTGACCGAGCAACGGGAGTCGCGGCTCCCGATGGTCATCGCCGGACTCGGCGGTTCGTTGGTCGAGCGCTCGGTGGCGAAATCGATGCCTGGTCAGGTGGTGGAACGGGCCTGCGAGCCGAGATTTCTGCGTGCGTACGGTCTCGCCTTCGACCCCTCGACGTTGTCGCCGGTGGGACAGGTATTCGTGAACCTGATCCACGAGTACCTGTCCGACGAACGCCGGTCACAGCACTAGAGTCGGCAGATACGTTCTCGCGCGGCAGAGTACTCGGCGGCGAGACGTTCTACTACTGCATGCGTCGGAAGGACTGCGTCGATCGCTCCGATGCCCTGTCCGGCGCCCCAGATGTCACGCCAGGCCTTGGTATCGGTGTCGTTGGTCGCGAAACTCATTGCGGATGGATCGGATTCGGCCAGGTTGTCGGGGTCCAAGCCGGCGGCAACGATGCTGCCCCGCAGGTAGTTTCCGTGTACTCCGGTGAACAGGTTGGAATAGACGATGTCGGAGGCCCCTGAATCCACGATCATTTCCTTGTACGCAGGATCCGCGTCAGCCTCTTCGGTTGCGATGAAAGCTGATCCGACGTATGCCAAATCGGCCCCGGCCGCGAGCGCAGCGAGAATCGAATCACCATGAGCGATGGCACCTGACAACAGCAGTGGACCGGCGAACCACTCACGAATCTCCCGAATCAGGGCAAACGGCGACTGCCTACCGGCATGACCACCGGCCCCGGCAGCTACCGCGATCAGTCCGTCGGCGCCCTTCTCGATCGCCTTGCGTGCAAAGCGATTGTCGATGACGTCATGGAGAACGATTCCGCCGTATGCGTGGACTGCGTCGTTGATGTCGGTGCGAGCGCCGAGGGACGTGATGACGATCGGAACCTCGAACTCGGCGATGGTCGCCAGGTCCTCTTCCAAGCGGTTGTTGGACCGGTGGACGATGAGGTTGACGGCAAATGGCGCCGACGGATTCTCCGGGTGCTCACGATCATGTTCCTCACGAGCCACGGTGATCAGTTTGAGCCAATCCCGAAGTGCCGACTGCGGACGAGCATTCAGTGCCGGGAAGGACCCGATGATGCCAGAGGTGCACTGCGCGATGACGAGGTCAGGGGTCGAGATGATGAACATCGGTGAAGCGAGAACCGGGACACGCAGTTGCGACGTCAGGTCTGCAAAGGTCGTCACCTGGAACCGCCTTTCTGATCGACGGATTCGAGAAGTCTCGAGCGGAGGTCGGTCTTGAGGACCTTACCGGCAGCCGATGTCGGAAGGAGTTCTACCTCGACGACTTCGCGAATCTTCTTGTACGGCAGCACCTGCTCGGCGACAAACGCCTTGATCTGCTCGGCGTCGAACTCGGCGCCCGGAATCATCACCACGAAGGCTACGGGCTCCTGGCCGTTGCTCCCCACTTCGCGGCCGACAACCGCGGCAGTCGAGATCGCCGGGTGCGAAACCAGAATCTCTTCGAGTTCCCGCGGATAGACGTTGTACCCCTTGTGGATGAGCATGTCCTTGGCCCGGTCACAGATGAAGAGGTATCCGTCCGTGTCCAGGTACGCGATGTCTCCCGTGTCCAACCAGCCGTCGACGAACTGTTCTGCGGTGGTTTCCGGGTGTCCGAGATAGCCGTCGGTGACCTGAGGCCCACGCACCCACAGTTCGCCGCGTTCGTTCTCGCCCAGAACGGTCTTCCGGTCCAGCTGATCGCGAATCTGGATTTCGGTGTCGAAGATCGGGAGGCCGACGCTGCTCTGCCGGTATTCCGAGCCGTTGATCAGCGGAGCTGCCGTGACCACACAGGTGGCCTCGGTCAGCCCGTACCCCTCGACGACGAGCGCTTTGGGAAATGCCCGGCGGAGTGCGGCGAGCGTGACGCTGTCGATCGGGGCAGCGCCCGAAGAGACGACGCACACGCTGTCGGTGTTGCGCACCGTAGCGTCGGGATGAACCGACAGTGCGTGCCACATAGCGGGAGACCCGGTGAGATAGGTGGCCTCGTGCTTTTCGATCAGCTCGAGCATCCGGCCGGGTTCGAACCGACCGGCGAACACCTGGGTGAGACCGGAAATCAACAGGAACGACGTGTTGAGCAACGAATGTGCGTGGAAGAGAGGGGAGACCACGATGGTCGCCCCGGTCCCGGGCGTCGGACCGAGCACGTCGAGGCCGTCGATGCGTCGAGGCGTGACGAGACCTTCAGGACCTGCTTCCAACTCGTGACCGGTTCTCCACCCACACATCTGCGTGATGTTGCCGACGACGTTGCGGTGAAGAACACGAACACCTTTGGATACTCCGGTGGTTCCGCCGGTGAACGCGATGTGTGCGATGTCGTCGCTTCGGACGGAGGCAGGGGTGAATTCGGTGGGTAGATCGGCGATGAAGGCGTCGAACGCGACGACCGACTCCGGTGTGTCGAGCGCACCCTCGGTGTCCTGGACCATCACGATCGTACGTACGGAGGTTCCTGAAGAGGCCGCGAGCAGTGTGTGCAGCTGCGAACTCTGAGTGACCGCAGCAACGGCGGACGTCTCCTCGATCTGCTTGCGCAGTCCAAGTTCTGGCTGCAGCGGATTGACCAATGTAACGGTCGCCCCGGCCTGCAGGCAGCCGTAGTAGGCCTGGAGGAACTCGACGCAGTTCCCGAGATGTAGCAACACGACGTCACCGACGCCGACCCCGGCCTGCCGCAGTGCGCCGGCGAATTGTGCACTGCGCTGACCGAGTTCACGGAACGTGCACGTGCGCTCGCCGTCCACGACGGCGATGCGATCACCGTAGAGCGCCGCCATGCTGGGTGCCCAGTAAGCCATGGTGGTGTCCGGGTAGTGCATGTTGTGGCGCAGTTGTGGATTGGCGATCACGCTGATGCCCGTCACCGGGGAGCCATTCGGATCGCGCCGTCGAGTCTGATGGTTTCGCCGTTGAGATAGCCGTTCTCGAGCATCGAGACGGCGAGCTGGCCGAACTCGTCCGGACGACCCAGTCGTGAGGGATTGGGAACAGAGGCTTCGAGGGCCGTGCGCACGTCTTCGCGTAGGCGCGCCAGCAGGGGAGTGTCCATGATGCCGGGAGCAATGGTGTTGACGCGAATTCCGCGGCTGGCGAGATCGCGGGCAGCGGTGACCGTCATACCGACGATGCCGGCTTTGGACGCTGTGTAGTTGATCTGACCGATCTGACCTTCGAATGCTGCGACCGACGCCGTCATGACGATGGCACCTCGCTCACCGTCCACGGCGTCGAGTTCCGCCATCCGCTCGGCGCCGAGACGGAGTGCGTTGAACGAACCGACAAGATTCAGCTTGACGACGAACTCGAAATCTTCGACCGATCCGGCTTTTCCGTCCTTGTCGAGAATGCGCATACGACGCCCGGCGCCCGCGCAGTGGACGACGCCGCGGAGGCCGCTGCGCTCGTGCGCCGCGTCGAGTGCTTCGGCGAATTGTTCGCTGTCGGTGACGTCGGCTGGGGCGAATTGTGCGGCAGCACCGAGATCGGCCGCCACCTGCTTACCGTCGGACGAAGGCAGATCGATCAACGTGACCTGCGCTCCGGCGTCGAGCAGCCGTCGAGCGGTTGCCAGGCCGAGGCCTGAAGCGCCGCCGGTGATCGCGGTGGAAAGTCCCTCGAGTTTCATGGATCAATTCTTCTTTCCTGCTGGATGACGTGTCGGCCCGAAAGCGTTGTCGGGTCAGATCAATTCGAGAATGGTCGCATTGGCCATGCCCCCGGCCTCGCACATCGACTGGAGCCCGTAGCGAATTCCGTTGTCGCGCATGTGATGTGCCAGGCGAGTCATCAAGATCGCACCTGATCCGCCGAGTGGATGGCCGACCGCGATAGCGCCGCCGAGCGGATTCACACGATCGATGGCTGCGCCGGTTTCAGCCTGCCAGGCAAGCGGGACGGGGGCGAATGCCTCGTTGATCTCGAAGGCGCCGATGTCGTCGATGGACAATCCGGAGCGATCCAATGCCTTTGCGGTGGCGGCAATCGGACCGGTGAGCATGATGACCGGGTCGTCGGCTGCGACCACTGCGGTGTGAATACGAACGAGCGGCTTCCACCCGCGTGCCCGGGCGTACTCGCTGGTCGTGACGAGTGTGGCGCCCGCCCCGTCGGAGATCTGA
This sequence comes from uncultured Rhodococcus sp., assembly GCF_963525155.1. Lineage (NCBI taxonomy): Bacteria > Bacillati > Actinomycetota > Actinomycetes > Mycobacteriales > Nocardiaceae > Rhodococcus > uncultured Rhodococcus sp. The sequence continues at coordinate 3,682 of NZ_CAURKP010000086.1, read as the reverse complement.
GAAGAGTTGCCGGCGTGGATGGCACCGTCGGCGTCGAAGGCCGGGGGCAACTTCGCGAGCGACTCCACACTTCCGCCTCGCCGAATGCCTTCGTCCTGGGACAAGCCCGCGATCGGAGTGATCTGCCCGGTGAATGCCCCTTCATCGGTGGCACGGGCCGCGAGTTCGTGTGAGCGGAGGGAGTATTCGTCCAGAGCTGTTCGTGTGAGTGCCCATTTCCGGGCCATCATCTCGGCGCCGGTCCCCTGGCTGAAACCGTCCACCCCGTAGCGTTCGAGTACCGAAGCCGGAAAATGCTCACCGTTCTTGCTGGCGGTACCCATCGGTACTCGTGACATCGATTCGACGCCTCCGGCTACGACCACGTCGTTCTGACCGGAGATGACGGTGGCCGCAGCAAAGGAAACTGCCTGCTGGCTCGATCCGCAGGCCCGGGTCAGTGTGACGCCGGGAACGCTGTCGGGCCAGCCGGCAGCGAGTGCCGCTGTGCGGGCGATGCTTCCGGCCTGCTCGCCGACCTGACTGACGCAACCCCAGATCACGTCGTCGACCGTCGCCGCGTCGAGTCCGGTCCGTTCAGCGAGCGCACGCAGTACATGGGCGGACAACTCGGCCGGATGGATCTCCGAGAGGGCGCGGCCGCGACGGCCGATCGGTGTACGTACTGCGTCGACGATGACGGCATCTCGCATGTATCTCTCCTGCTGTTCGTGCCCGGTTCTGCGACTGTGCGGTCGGGGCGGGTCTCGAGTCGATCACGAGCGGGTCGACCCGGCAATGTCTTTCGGTGAATGGCTTTGTTAGCGAATGGCTATACGTGGAGTACTCAGCCTCGGATGAGCTTGCGATCGCGCTCGGGATTGGCGAAGACGAGGACCAGAACCGCGGCGATCACTCCGATGACGCCGATTGCCTGGAAGGACTGGGCGTAACCGTCGGCCGGGGTTGCAGCGTTGTCCACGATGACTCCCGTTGCGTAAGGAGCAATCAGGCCACCGATCGACATGATGGCGAGGAAGAATCCCATCGTTCCGGCAGTCTGCTGCGGCGGGCACAGCTCCGAGATCGCAGCGTTGATGAGCGGGAAGGTGATTGCCGAGAACCCGTAGCCGATCGAGACCATGGCGACAGCGACGATGGGGGTGGAGATCTGTGGCAGGAACAGGAGAATCGATCCGCAGATCAGAACGCCGACACAGGGAACGATGACGCGAACCGTACGAGAGGTGAAGCCGCGGCCGATCAACTTGTCCGTGACGGAACCGGAGGTGATCATGAGGACGAGACCGACGATCGAGGGCAGCGCGAACATCGAACCGGCTTGCATCGCACTGTATCCGAGGCCGACCTCGAAGTACGACGGCAACCAGGTGAGAACGACGGTGGTCAGCGCGTAGATGGTCGCGATGAGGAAGCAGCAGCTGACGAAGGTGCGGGAGAGCAGGATCTTGCGCCACGGAACGTTGGGCTCGGTGACCGCCTTCGTGGCTGTCCCGGCTGCCTCGGTTGCTTCTGTATCTGCAGTCTTGGTCGCCTTGACTGCCTTGCTCGTATACGGGCCCTCGGACCAACCGGCCAGCCAGCAACCCATCCACACGAGACCGAGAACGGAGAGCGAGAGAACCGCTGCGCGCCAGCCGTAATGAACGGCGATGAAGGTCAGTACCGGCGCGAGAGCGATCTTTGCGACAGAGGCGGATCCGGCGAGCATTGCGCCGGGAAGGCCGCGCTTGGCCGGCGGGTGCCACGAGTACGCCGCGGTGTGCATCAGCGCCGAACTGGGGCCTTCGGCAAATCCGAGGAGCATGCGCGAGACGATCAACATCGCGAGGCTGGCGCCGAGAACGAGGGGGAGCATGACCACGGACCAGATTGCGGCCAGGATCAACAGCGCCCAACGCAGGGTCAGGTACTTGTTGAGCGGTCCGGCGAGGAATCCACCGATGCAGAACATCAGGAAGAAGAGCGAGCCGACCATGCCGATTTGCGAAGACTTCAGTCCGAGCTCACGAGCGAGGGGCTGAGCGATGATTCCGAGGACTGCCTTGTCCGCGTAGTTGACGATGTAGAGGAAAACGACGAGCCCGGTCATCGTCCACGCACGCTTGCGGGTACCGAAGACGGGAACTGCTGACGAATCTGGCGTTGCTGTTGCTTCGGGCTGGACGTCGTTACGCTGTGGCGCGATGGGGGTCACGTGGCGTCCCTTCGAGACTGGTGGGCGGATGCGATCGTGCTCGAAGCGCGGCCTCGAAGCGATCGATGGTGGTGTGTTTGCCGGCTGACCCATTCAACGTGTTCTGGATCACTTTGAGCAATGTCGCGTCGATGATCGGAACGATAGCGGTTGCCTATGTATCGCAGGTCAGGCCATATTGGTACGCCCTATCGGACGCATAGCCGATGAGTGTTGGATCGAATGCGGAACATTGAGGCAAGGTGAGATCAGGATCACCCTGTCCCCTTGACCGACTGGAGTTCATACATGCAGCGCACCGTGTTCAACGAGGATCACGAGGCATTCCGGGCTACCGTTCGCGATTTCATCGCGAAGGAAGTAACCCCGGTCCACGAGAAGTGGGAAGAGGACGGTCACCCGCCCCGTGACTTCTACCGACGACTCGGAGAGCTGGGCGTACTCGGAATTCAGGTGCCGGAGGAATACGGCGGAGGCGGCGAGAAGTCGCTCAAGTTCAACGTCGTCGTCGCCGAGGAAGTTGCTGCTGCCGGGGCGTCATTCGGCTCGCAGTCGGTGCATACGAACCTGATCCTGCCCTACCTGCTCGAGTACGCGAACGAAGAACAGAAGAGCCGCTGGTTGCCGGGCTTCGCTTCCGGAGATCTGATGTTCGCGATTGCGATGACCGAACCGGGAACAGGATCGGATCTGGCGAACATCGCGACCACGGCCAAGCTGTCGGAGGACGGTACGCACTACGTGGTCAATGGTTCCAAGACGTTCATCACCGGTGGAGTACTTGCCGACCGCGTCCTGGTGGTGTGCCGTACCGCGCCCAGCACAGCGGAGAACCGGCGCACGGGGTTGTCGATTCTGGTGATCGATACGTCGTCGCCCGGATACTCGGTGGGGCGCAAGATCAACAAGATCGGGCTCAAGACCTCCGACACTGCGGAGCTTTCGTTTGTCGACGTCAAGGTGCCCGTCGAGGACCGACTCGGAGAAGAGGGCGACGGCTTCAGCTATCTGACCCACAACCTGGCTCAGGAGCGGTTGACCATCGCGTTCGGAGCGGCCGCCACTGCCAGTGCAGCGCTTCGCTTTGCCATCGACTACGTCAAGGACCGCAAGGTGTTCGGCAAGCCGGTCGCGGCCTTCCAGAACACCAAATTCGTTCTGGCCGAATGCGCTACCGAGGTTGATGCCATCCAGCTGGTGTCCGACAACGCACTCGAATGTCATGACCGCGGCACTCTGACGATTCCCGACGCAGCGAAGGCGAAACTGTTCTGCACCGAGGCGGCAGGTCGAGTGATCGACAAGTGCCTCCAATTGCACGGCGGGTACGGCTACATCACCGAGTATCCCATCGCGCGTCTTTACGCAGACACGCGTGTCACACGAATCTACGGTGGCACAAGTGAAGTCATGAAGACCATCATCGCGAAGGATCTTGGTCTCTGACGCACTCTCGACATGTTTTCGGCCTCGGAACAAGTGTTC